>CAZPPU010000046.1:0-10851 GCA_964588515.1 uncultured Nitrospirota bacterium | reverse complement strand
CGGTGATAAGAACGCCCGAGGGGCTTGCCGATGTGATGGCGGAGAAGGGGGGAGTCTTTGTGTGCCTGAAAAAGCGCGGCGAGCTGAGGGGCTGTATAGGCACGATAGAGCCCGTGGCGGGGTGCGTTGCGGAAGAGGCCGTCAGGAACGCCATACATGCGGCCACGAGGGACGGGCGGTTCCCGCCCGTCGGAGAAGAGGAGCTTAACGAGCTCGATTACACCGTGGATGTCCTCTGTCCGCCCGAGGAGGTAAGCTCCCCGGCAATGCTCGACCCCAAAAGATACGGCATTATAGTCTCAAAGGGGGCAAGGCGTGGCGTCCTTCTTCCGGACATCGAGGGCGTGGAGACCGCCGGACAACAGCTCCGCATAGCGATGCTCAAGGCGGGCATAGCCGCGGATGAGGATGTGAAGATAAAGAGGTTTGAGGTCAAGAGGTTCAAATGATATGTGATGTGCCTTCAACCGGCAGTCTCAAGGCGCACAGCATCCCTTACATCCTCATGTGCCTGAGCAGGCAGAAGGCCACGGGCACACTCGCCGTGGCCGTGCAGGGAATCATAAAGAAGGTTTACCTTTCAAAGGGCGAGGCCGTCTTTTCGTCCTCCACATATGCGGACGACAGGCTCGGCGAGATGCTCCTTAAGGCCGGCAAGATTACCGTTGAGCAGTACGATAAATCCGTGGAGCTCCTTAAGAAGACCGGCAAGAGGCAAGGCGCAATACTCGTTGACCTTGGCTATCTCACCCCGAAGGACCTCTTCTGGGGCGTGAAATATCAGGTCAGGGAGATAATCTTCAGCCTCTTTCAGCTCGAAGACGGCCAATACGAGTTCATCGAAGGCCCTATCCCCTCCGACGAGGTCATCACCCTTAAGATGACCATGGGGAACCTCATATACGAGGGTGTAAAGAGGATAGACAACTGGACGAAGATAAGAAAGGAGATGCCCGATACCGGCGTCGTGGTCAAGCTCTCCGACAACCCGTTGAACCTGTTCCAGGAGGTCGAATTAGGCACAAACGACAGAAAGGTTCTCTCCCTCGTTGACGGCAAAAGGGCGATAAAGAATATAATCGAGGACTCGTGGCTTAATTCCTTCGAGGCCCTGAGGACCCTCTACCTCTTATGGACGATAGGGATTATCGAGGAGGGGCGGGCCGAGGCCCGGCCCGTCCCGGTCGAGGACATCCTCCAGCCCGTATCCGAGGAAGAGGGAGAATTCAAGGCGAAGGTAGACGACCTTTTCGGAAGGCTCGATGAGGCAAACTATTTCGAACTCTTGGGCGTCGGGGCGGATGCGGATTCCGAGACCATAAAGAAGAGCTACTATGCCCTCGCAAAGGAGTTTCACCCGGACCGGTTCTACGACTCTGCGGACATGGAGCTTAAGGAAAAATTGGCAAGGATCTTCGACGCCCTCACGGACGCATACAATGCCGTAAAGGACGAAGAGGGAAGGGCGCTTTACTTCTCCTCGGGCCGTCTTGCGACCGTGGATAAGGCCGGGGCGGAAAAGAAATTCAAAGAGGCGGTGGCAAGGCTCAAGACAAAGGACTTCAAGGCCGCGGCGGAACACCTGAAGGAGGCCCTGAGAATCGACCCGGGCAATGCGGATTACTGGAGCCACCTTGCCCTTGCCGCAAGTAAACTGCCCGGAGGTCTTGCGGAGGCCGAAAAGGCCCTGCACGAGGCCATAATGCTTGAGCCCACAAGCGGCGAGTATTATGCAAACTTGGGTCTCCTTTACCTGTCCGCCAAGCGCACGGAAGAGGCAAGGAAGCAGTTCGAGAAGGCCCTTGCCCTTGAGCCGGATAACCAGAAGGCGAAAAAAGGTCTGACAAAACTGGGGTAAGGATTTTAATTACGCTGGGGTTCCCTGCCCCATTTACGCAGGAGGCCGTGCTTCCCTCTTGTAGTGGCCGCTTCTGCCGCCCTTTTTCTCAAGAAGGACGACCTCCGAGACGGCCATTTCCTTGTCGAGGGCCTTGCACATGTCATAGACCGTGAGGGCCGAGGCCATAGCCGCGGTCAGGGCTTCCATCTCGACGCCGGTCCTCCCGCGGCTCCTGACCGTGGATTCGATTACGACCGAAGGGCGCTCTTCGTCGAGTTCGATGTCCACCGAGACCGAGGTAAGCTCAAGCGGGTGGCAAAGGGGTATAAGCATAGGGGTCTTCTTTGCGGCCATTATCCCGGCTATTTTTGCAACCGAAAAGACATCGCCTTTGGGGATGCGTCCCTCTTTAATAAGGCGCAGGGTCTTTGCGCTCACCAGGACACGGGCCTGCGCCCGGGCCTCTCTCGGGGTCGGGGGCTTACTGCCGACATCGGCCATCTCCACACGGCCCGTGGACTTCACTTGAGCTCTTCTAATTTTTTCTTTGCAGGCCCGGCCTGTTCGGAGTCCGGATGTTTTTCGAGTAGCTCCCTGAGGATGCTCCTTGCCGCCCGTTTGTCGCCCGTCTCAAGGAAGGCCATGGCCTGCTTGAGCATGGCCGCAGGCGCCTTCGGGCTGTCCTTGTAGGTCTTGAGCATCTCCTCGTAGGCGAGTATGGCGTTTTCGAAGTCCTTCTCCGCATAGTATGTCTCGGCGAGCCAGAACCGGGCGTTGCCCGCAAGCTTGTGCTCGGGGAACCTCTTGAGGAACCGGCCAAACTCCTCTCTTGAGTCGGGGTATTTCTTTTCCGTATAGAGGCCGTATGCCGCCTCGTATGCCTTCGCAGGGGTCACTGCGGATTCTTTCATGGCCGTCTCAAGTGTGGAAAGCCTTTCGCCGAGTTCCTTTACCGACTTGTCGAGGGTATCGAGCCTTGTTGAGTCCCCGGGCTCACTCGCTTTAAGGGCCTCCTTTTTTTGGAGTTCGAGGGAGTGAGAGGTCTCATCGAGTTTTCCCCTCATGTCCTTTACATCGCTCTGAAGGCTGGAAGTCCGGGCATAGAGCTCCGCCTGACTGTCCTTTATTGCGTCTAAGGCGTCCGCCTCCGCGGGTTTTTCGGCTTGGGTCTTGAGCCTGTCCATCTCTCCGGTTACCGCATCGAGGGCCGCCTTCATCTCTTTGAGTTCCTTTTTCGTCTCGTAGGAGTCGTCTTTGAGGTCGTTGATGTCCGTCTTCATGGCCTGCATGGCGGCGCACGCAGGCAGTAGGCCCATAAGCAATACAAGCAATGCGTAAAGGGACATCCTTAGCTTCAATTATTTGCCCTCCCTGAGGATGACGAAATGCGCCCTCCTGTTTTTGGCCCGGCACTCTTCCGTCTGCTCCGTGCAGAGGGGCTTTTCCTCGCCACAGCTTACGGCCTCGAGCCTGCCGGCCTTTATCCCCATGGACATGATGTAGTCCTTTGCGCTCTTTGCCCTCTGGTCGCCCAAGGCTAAGTTGTATTCGTCCGTGCCCCTTTCGTCGCAGTGGCCTTCGATATGGAGCTTGACATCGTTCTTTGCAAGCCATGAGGAGAGTTCCTTGAGGGTAGGTCCCGCATCCTCCCTGATATCGTATCTGTCGAAGTCGAAATATATGCTGTCGTAGGTCGCCCGGACGGGTTCTCCACTACAGAGGGAGTTTACCTCGGCTACCGTTTTTACTGCTTCTTCCGCAGGCACTGCCTTGACCTCCGCCTCCTGCTCCTTTTGCGCGGGGGCTACCTGCCCCTCCTGTTCGGTTATCTTTTCGGCCTCGATTGCTTGTGCGGGTTCTTCTACCGGAGGTTTAGGCTCGCCTGCCCGGGGTTGCGCCTCAGGCGCTTTTTCCTTCGCCACGGCAGGTGGGGTTTCCGGAATAGTAACGACTTTTTTCTCCGCACATCCCGCAAAGAGCAAAAGCAGGATGCTCATAGTTACCGTAAGCGTTCTCATGTTTCTACCTCCCAAGTTATTCGGGCGACCAGCGCGGGCCGGATGCCTTAAGCCCCTTTGGCGTAAGCCTCCTTTGCCCCTCGCCGTTTGCCCTCATTATGTAAATCCCCCTCTCCCCGTCCCTGTCGGAGGAAAAGACGATGAACCGTCCGTCCGGAGAGAACGAGGGGTCTTCGTTATTGCCCTTATCGGTGAGCCCGGTTAAGCCCGAGCCGTCCGGGGCGACTGCGAATATCCGGTTTTTGCCCCTCATGTTTCCGACAAATGCAATCATATCGCCCTTCGGTGACCATGAAGGAGATGTATTATATGCGCCTTCAAATGTTATCCGTTTGGTATTATAACCATTGCCGTCCATCGTGTAAAGCTGGGGCGAGCCTCCCATGTCCGAGACGAATGCGATGGTTTTCCCGTCCGGGGAAACCGAAGGGGAAACCTCTATGCCGCTCGAAGAAGTCAGCCTGTTTGACTGTCCTCCGGAGAGCCGGTATATATAGATGTCCGGCGAGCCTCCTTCGGATGAGGAAAACGCAAATGCGTCCGAATCAGGGAAGAAATCGCCTGCCATGAGGGTGGACTTCGAGGAGTGTGCGGTTAAAAACTCTTTCATAGAGCCGAGGTCGAGGATGTGGATTCCCCATAGGCCGCCCCTCCTTGCCGAATAGACGAGGCGCATGCCGTCTTTGGACCAGTGGGGCGTAAGCAATACCGCGCCTGCCGGGCCGAGCCTTTTAATCCGCCCGCCGTCCCAGTCCATGAGGCACAGCCGCTTTTGTCCGTCCTCCTCCGCAACGAAGGCTATGCGGCTCCTGAAGACACCCCTTTGTCCGGTGAGTCTCTGGTGGATGTCGTTTGCGATTGAGTGTGCGATGGGTCTTATGAGGGCGGCATCCGCGGTGTATTCCTTCCTCAGGATTGCCGCGCCTTCGGAGAGGTCGTAGAGGGATACCGTGACGGTTATCTCCTTTCCGTTTGACTTTACGGACCCCTTAAGAACGGCCTCTGCGCCGAGGGGCCTCCAGTTTCCGGGGTTAAAGGGCGCATCGGAGGTCTCGATGAAGGCGGCCCTTTCGATGGGCCGAAAAAGCCCCGTGTATGCGAGGTCTTCGGTTATCGTCTCGGAGAGCTCTTTTCCGTAGGGGCCGTCAAGTTCGGAGACGGCGATGGGGAATGTCCCAAGCGGCGAGGTTATGTCTATGCGGACCCTTGCCTCGATAACGGCATAAAGGGAAAAAACAAGGAGGACGACTGCGAGTGCGGCTCTCATGGCGTAAACCTCAGCTCTACTTCCCTTTCATAAGGCGGAGGCGGAAGAGGGCTTGCCTTCTTAAGCGCCCTCATGACGGACTCGTCATAGGAAGGGTTGCCCGACGGCCTTACACCGTCTATTCTGATTGTGCCGTTTTTCATTATCGTAGCCGAGACGACCGTCTCGATGTCTTTCCCTCCGGCGCCCGGATAGACCCACTGCAGGCGGATGGCGGCCTGGACTTCAAGGAAGTATTTATCCGGGATGCCGTTGGACGGACTTCCCGAGGGGGGTCGGGACTGCCGGCCTATGTCTATTGTCCGTCTGCGCTCGATGTCCTTTACCGCCTTCATGCGGGCTATCCTGTCGGCTGTGTATTGGCCATCCTCCGGCATAGTCCGTGCATGGTCTCCGGCCTTTGCCTCCTTTACGGGCGCCGGCTTGTTAGCGAGGGCTACGAGCCCCTGCGTCCTTGGGGCAGAAACCCCGCCGGCCTCTTTCGCCATGGGTGTTTGCCCTCCTGAGATTTCCACCGCAAGCTCTTCCTCAGGCGGGCTAACGAGGGTTACGATATAATGCGCAGGCACATCGAAATGCCTCTGCCTTGTTGCAAGGCCTGCAAGCGAAAGGAAACCGAGATGGGCGATAAGGGAGACCGTGGCGGTCAGATAGAGGCCCGGCCCCTTCATCATCATCCCCCTTCTCTTTTATCTCTCCCCCCCCCTCTTTCATTTCCCCCCAATCTTGGGTTCTGTTATCATCCCTAACTTTTCTATCCCCGCCCCTTTGACCTCGGCCATTACGCCTACGACCCTGCCGTAGGGGACATCCCTGTCCGCCCTCAAAAAGACATTCGGGTTGAGCTTGCTTATGGCCCTGAGCTTTGCGCTCATCGCGTTCATGGAGACCGGGGTTTCGTTCATGTAGATTGTGCCGTCTTTTTTGATTACGAGGGTTATCCTTTCTTCGTCCGGAAGCTCCTTGCCTTTGGCCTCCGGCAGTTTCACATCTATGCCCTGCTGTAGGAGCGGGGCCGTGACCATGAAGATTACGAGCAAAACGAGCATCACATCCACAAACGGCGTGACATTTATCTCCGAAAGCGGCCTGCCTCTTTCATGCCTCATGGGCGCTCAGCCTTTCGAGTAGCTCCTCGGAGAAGTCCTCCATCTCCGTTATCATGCCCCTTGCCCTCGCAAGGTAGTAGTTGTATGCGATTGTGGCCGGTATGGCCGCAAAGAGGCCGAAGGCCGTGGCTATGAGGGCCTCGGCTATGCCGGGCGCAACGACGGAAAGCGAGGCCGAGCCTGCCGCGCCTATCCCCCGGAAGGAGTTCATTATGCCCCAGACCGTGCCGAAAAGCCCTATGAAGGGCGTGGCCGAGCCTGTGGTGGCAAGGAATGTGAGATGGCTTTCCAACTTTGCGGCCTCAAGCGCCTCGAACCGCTTAAGAGTCCTTCTTAGTTCCTGCCTGTCGGGCCGGGGCCCTTCGGCATAGACCGACTTAAAGACATTGCATATGGGGCTGAGGTTCAGCCTCTTTACCGAATTGAAGAGGCCGGCGGGGTCCTTGCTCGTCCTGTAAGCCTTAAGGAATGCCGCGGTCTCTTTCCTTGCCTTTTTCAGATACCTGTGCTTGAAGAATATAATCGCCCATGAAAAGACCGAGAAAAAAAACAGGGTCAGAAGAACCCCTTTTACAATCAGCCCCGCCCTCAATACGAGTTCCATTATCGAGTTGTCCATACTTTAGAAATTTAAAGGAATCCCTAAAGAAATGTCAAACGAGACCGATTAATTTCCTAAATACTTTTATAAACTTTTTTTATTTGATTCTTTTACCTCATCTATTTTAGGCTCTAATACCCGTCTTTTTGGGGGAGGGTGTTAAGGAATATTGCGGTTTTGGGTTTCCGAGTTTTAAAACCAAATTAAGGAGGAGGAAGGAAATGGCACACATCGATTTTCAGGGAAAGCAAATCGAGGTAGACGACGACGGCTATATCGTAAACCTCGGCGACTGGACCCCTGAGCTTGCAACGCACTTTGCAGGGCAGGACGGCCTCACGCTCACCGAGCAGCACTGGGAGGTCATCAACTTCCTGAGGGACTATTACCAGAAGTACCAGATAGCCCCGATGATAAAGATACTCGTGAAGGAAATCGGAAAGGTGATGGGCCCCGAGAAGGGCAATACGAAGTACCTCTACGAGCTCTATCCTGCCGGGCCTGCCAAGCAGGCATGCAGGTATGCGGGTCTGCCGAAGCCGACCGGCTGTGTATAGTACGGAAAAGACCGATTCCGGAAAGAAGCTCGATGCGGACTTCAGGGCCTTCCTGAAAGAACGGAAGGCCTCCGTCCTTAAGAAGTGGTTCTGCGGCGCGCTTGAGAGCTACCCGGCCGACACATCCAAAAGCCTGATGGGCAAGGACCGCTTTGCAAACCCGGTAGGCTATATCCTGAGCCACGGGATGGAGGGCGTCTTGGACACCCTCATCGAGGGCGGAAGCCGCCGGGACCTCGATGCGGCAATGGAAGAGATGATAAAAGTAAAGGCGGTTCAGGACTTCTCCGCATCCGAGGCCGTTTCGTTCATATTCGAACTCAAGGGCGCAGTAAGGGACGAGGTTTCCGCAAGCGGCAGGACATTCGAGATGGAGCCTCTGGACAAGGCGGTGGACGGGCTTGCCCTTTCGGCCTTCGATTTATACATGAGGTCGAGGGAGAAGATTTACGACCTCAAGGCCAACGAGGCGCGGAACATGACATTCAGACTGCTTAAGATGGCGAATCTGATATGCGATGTAGAGGATTTAAAAGACGGGGACAACGGAAAATCCCCTCAAAAGGAGAGGTGAAAGCATGGGAGCCTTATTTTCCTTGGTTGCGGTTTCGGCGCTGGTCCTCATACCCCTCGTGGGGGTGATGGCGGCGGGGCTTGAACCCCTTTTCGGCATCGTCATCCCGTATGCGGCAGTTTCCGTCTTCATCATCGGTTTCGTCTGGCGCATTGTCGGCTGGGGGCGTTCGGCCGTGCCTTTCAGAATACCGACGACCTGCGGACAGCAGAAGTCCCTGCCGTGGATAAAGCAAAACAAGCTCGAAAACCCCTCAAGCACCCTCGGGGTCATAGGAAGGATGGCCCTTGAAGTCCTGCTTTTCCGCAGTCTTTTCAGGAACCTCAAGTTCGACATGAGGGAGGGCCCGAAGCTCTCTTACGGCTCGGAGAAGTGGCTGTGGCTTGCCGGGATGGCCTTCCACTGGTCGTTCCTTATCATAGCGGTCAGGCACTTCAGGTTCTTCCTTCAGAAAGTGCCTTTCGTCATCACAGGGGTGGAGCGGCTCGACAGCTACTTCCAGATAGGGGCGCCCCTTTTTTACATAACCGATGCGGTCGTCCTTGCGGCAGTGGGGTATCTCTTCATCAGGAGGTTCTATATACCCCAGATAAGGTACATCTCGCTTGCAAACGACTACTTCCCCCTGCTCCTTATATTCTCGATAGGCGTAACGGGCGTCCTCATGAGGTATTTCCTTAAGACCCATATCGTAGGCGTAAAGGAGCTTACGATGGGGCTCGTGAGCTTCTCGCCGAAGGTCCCTGAAGGCGTGGGGGTTATATTCTATATCCACTTCTTCTTAGTCTGCACCCTCCTTGCCTATATCCCCTTCAGCAAGATTATGCATATGGGAGGGGTCTTCATGAGTCCGACGAGGAACCTCAGGGCCAACAGCCGGGAGATAGGGCATGTCAACCCGTGGGACTACCCGGTCAAGCTCCGCAAGTACGAGGAATACGAAAACGACTTCCGAGAGAAGATGAAGGGTGTCGGAATACCCGTGGAAAAGGAGTAGCCATGTCTAATGGAAAATTGCCTAAACCGGAAGAATTGGGGACGATAGACTACAGGCCGCCGGCCAAACGCTGGCTCGACAAGCCGGTGGAGTTCAAGCCCGGCAACTTCTGCTGGGGCACGCGGCCCAAGTACCTTCAGGCCATGGATATGCCCAACCCGCGGGAATGGAAGCCTGCGGAGCCGGACTGGAAACTGCCGGAGAACTGGAAGGAGATATTCCTTGACGGGATGGCCGAGAGGCTCCGGAGGTTCCGCAGTTTCAAGCTCTTCATGGACACATGCGTAAGGTGCGGGGCGTGTGCGGACAAGTGCCACTTCTATCTGGGAAGCGGAGACCCAAAGAACATGCCGGTCCTGAGGGCCGAGCTCCTGAGGTCCGTCTACAGGAAGTACTTCACGGCCTCGGGCAGGCTCCTCGGAAAGACCGCGGGCGCAAGGGAGCTTACGCCGGAGGTCCTGAGGGAGTTATGGTATTACGCCTTCCAGTGTACCGAGTGCAGGAGATGTTCGGCCTTCTGCCCCTACGGGATAGACACGGCCGAGGTTACAATCATATGCAGGGAACTCCTGAACCTCCTCGGCCTGAACACCGACTGGATAATGGGGCCTGTCGCCAACTGCTATAGGACCGGAAACCACCTCGGCATAGAGCCCCATACATTTACATCGAGCATAGATGTCTTTCTGGAAGACATAGAGAGCATAACGGGGGTCAAGATAGAGCCGACATTCAACAGGAAGGGTGCGGAGATACTCTTCATAACCCCTTCCGGCGATGTCTTTGCCGACCCGGGCACCTACACGGCCATGGGCTACCTGATGCTCCTGCACGAGCTCGGCCTCGACTACACATGGAGCACGGTCGCCTCGGAGGGCGGCAATTTCGGCTTCTTCACCTCCCATGAGATGGCCAAGAGGCTTTACTACAAGATATATGCGGAGGCAAAGAGGCTCGGCGTGAAGTGGATTCTGGGCGGGGAGTGCGGCCACATGTGGCGGCTCTGGCCCCAGTACCTCGGCACATGGCACACGCCGGCGGAAAGCCTCGAAACACCGGTCTCGCCGATTACCGGCACGGTCGTCGAGCATACGAAGCACTCCAAGGTCGTGCATGTCGTTGAGTTCACCGCAGACCTCATTAAAAACGGAAAGCTCAAACTCGACCCCTCAAGGAACGACAACCTCACCGTCACATTCCACGACTCCTGCAACACGGCAAGGGGCATGGGGTTTTTCGATGAGCCGCGGTATGTCATAAAAAGCGTCTGCAACAAATTCCACGAGATGCCGGAGACGACCATTAAGGAAAAGACATTCTGTTGCGGAAGCGGCTCCGGGCTGAATGCGGGCGAGAACATGGATATAAGGATGAGGGGAGGACTGCCGAGGGCCAATGCCGTAAAATATGTCCGCGAAAAATACGGCGTCAACACCCTCGCCAATATCTGCGCCATAGACAGGGCCACGCTTACGCCCCTCATGGACTACTGGAACCCCGGCATAAGGGTTACCGGCGTCCACGAGATGGTCGGCAACGCCCTCGTCATGAAGGGAGAAAAGCAAAGGACCACCGACCTCAGGGGCGAGCCCCTCAATTCCGCAGGAGGTGAAAAGTAATGCAAGACGGAGGCAAGATAATAGTCGGACTCCTCATATTCCTCGGGCTTGCCACACTGCCCTTCTACTACAATGTGGGCACCCCGATGGCCAAGCCCGACCCGAAGCTCGACACCCCGGTCATAAAGGAACTCGCCCAGAAGAAGTGCGTGGAGTCGAAGGCCTTCATGAGGGGCGAGCATATGAAGCTCCTCAACGACTGGAGGGATTCGGCCCTCCGCAAGGACCTGTGGGTCTATGTAAACGCCGAGGGCAAAAGCCACGCCATC
>CAZPPU010000045.1:9418-11036 GCA_964588515.1 uncultured Nitrospirota bacterium | reverse complement strand
TCCTCCTTGGGTCAAGGTAAACTCCTCCACGACCGTCAGGCCGATAGCTATCACTAACAATACACGGTTCAGTCTCGGATTCGATGGGAATACTCTTTGTCCACATTTTCTGCCCGGATAAAGGCTCGGTTATTATCATCTCGATATGACCCTTAACAGTCAAAGTCCCGCTACCTCGAGACCTCCTTCCTTGTACACCGCTGTCATATATTGCGTCTATGAAAAGGTGAGGTATCAGTGCCAGATCGCTATCCTTCTTGTCGGGATATGTCATACGCTCCCAGTGAGGGAACGGGAGAGAGCCTTGATACGCCTTTATCCTAAAACCCCGCGCAATAATCATTTCCTGCAAGTCGGCGCCGAACGACACTTTAAAAGACTCTATCAGATTTTTCCATTCCGCCTGTGTATCTCTCTTCATCTCTTTTGCGTTTACTATATTTATCTCCTCGGTTTCCCATGTTATTTGAATTCCGGGAATCGGGGAATATACCCGGCCGCGGCCAACCGATGGAGTAGCTGTCGAACTATCTTTAATAAGAACGCGGGGGTTGAATGTGCACAGGGTAACATCGTACTTGTTTTTTTCCTCGACGCCCGGCGGGTCGTAAGAAAACACAATCTGTTTTGCTTCAGCGGCAACAGGTCGTGTAACCCCCTCTTCACGACAGCCATTTACGAAACCATACAAACAACCGCAGAGCAGAATCATCGCAAGCTTAAAACATGCATTGCCCCGATTTCCCCGGCCAACTTTTTTGAAAGACCAAATTTTCATAAAGCACCTCCTGCTTCTGTTCGGTTTTCAATAAATGTCTAACAAAAAAGGCATCTTCTGCAAAGCAGAAAATGCCTGCCCGAATGCTTGTTGTTTTAAAAAAATCTTATAGGGACTTAATACTGACTGACTGACTGACTGACTGACTGACTGACTGACTGACTGACTGACTGGAGAGAACGCGCGCATTATCCGACCTTCCTTATGAAGTTTTCCGTTGCTTTCAGGGCGTCCTTTACCATGTTGACATTATTCAGGAGCCCCCTGTAGTATCCGGCAATATGCAGGGCATTGTATAGCGACTCGAAGTCCCTCGCAAGCTTCCCGTTATGGACGGCAAGGTGCTTCTTTATCGCCTTCCGGTATTCTTCAACGGACTGGGGAAGTTCCTTTTTGCTCACGCCCCTTTGCATGAGGAATTCATCGATGGCCTTGAGCGCCGCAAGATAGGCCGTGCCGCATGCCTCCTGAACGGGCTTTACATCGGTATAGGTATCGTCCTCCACAGGGGCCGCCTTCAGGATTTCCCTTGCGTTTCTGAGATATCTTAATGCAGTCTTTGCCATCTATCTCCCGGCCTTACCCGCTTGCCTAACGGGTGTTTATATATACCAGAAGGGCAGTTTTTTGTCAACTGCGCCCGTTAACAGGGCGCGGTTGCTATTTTTCAGGCTTGAGGATGCTGTACCAGTCTATCTTTCTCGTTAAGACCATAACTACGGCCAATATGACTAATAGTCCAATGCTTCCTATGAGTAAGGCGTAATCCTGAAGCTGGAGCGTTACATAGAGGAAGATGTAGAGCGCAGACAATATGCCTGCTATAAGACCCGAAAGAGC
>CAZPPU010000045.1:1340-9408 GCA_964588515.1 uncultured Nitrospirota bacterium | reverse complement strand
TTGAAAGGACTGCCCTTGTGTAGGCGGCAACCAACGCCACCATGGCAAAACTGGAAATAAGATATGCGTAGGAGAAGAACATGTGTTCGGAGATTGAGAGGAGGAGGGTATAGAATATTATCAGGGCCACGCCGATTAAAAGGTATTGTATGGGATGGAGGAATTTTTTGGTAAGCGTCTCTATTATGAAAAAAGCAAGGAATGTAAGGCCTATGAACATGATTGCATATTTCGCCGTGCGCATGGTCTTCTGGTAGCTGTCTACAGGGTAGAGGAGTTTCACGCCGTATGCCGAACCATATATCTTATAATCGCCATCTGTCCACTTCTGGGGAAAGTTTCTATTGAGGTGGAGAACTTCCCACCTTGCATCGAAGCCGTTTTTTCTCACTTCCCTCTCCACGGGTAGAAATTCACCTGTGAAGCTTGGAGTATCCCAGCTTGAGGAGGCCGATGTTACAGTCTCTTTTCCGAGAGGGACAAACATTAGTTCCTCGCTTCCGTTAAGATTCAATTGCAACGAGAACTTGTAGTTCTCGGCGGCAGGCTTTACGGAGGCCGTTGCAGTTATGCCGGAGGGGATTATACTCTGCAACTCAGGCTCGATGCCAGAGCTTACCGGAAGCGCAATATCGTTCCACTTTATATCCACTTTATTCTTTATCCCCTTAAGGTCGGTTATTCCAACTGTTGTGTAGGCGTCCTTCCATATGGCATCGCCTTCCGGTATCCCGATACCTTTAATATCGGGGGAGAATGCGCCCGACAGGTTTATCTTTGCGTTGTAAAGTATTACCTCATAGATGCCCCTATAACGCACCTCCGGGTCTATAACGCACTGGATATTCAGAATGTCCGGCAAGAAATGCGCATATTTTATGGAGACACGAGTATTCCCTTTGTCGTCTTTGTAGTAGCTCTTGTAAGGCATTGTAAGTATAGGGCCGGCTATAGTCTGTTTTGCCCCCCATTTTTCGCTCACTTCTATCACTGCGCTGTTTCTCGTGTTTTCGCGCTCCTTTATAAGCCCCTGCACCATTAAGGCGGGGATAAGGAGAAGCAAACTCAGAAAGCCTAATAGCAATAACCGACTCGCGGAGCTTTTAAGGCCGAACGTGGACATCGTTAAAGGAGTATATAATATACCCTCCACATTTTCAAGAAAAATCATTAAATCAAGGGGAATACTCTTAAATATGGACTGAAAAGGCTGTTGAGGTTCTGGAAAGCGACCTTATTATTATGCGGTCAGGTCTTTTTTATGAGTCAGCTTCATAGTTTCCCCCTGCATTCCTCAAGGACATGCCGGGGCGTTAGGCGGACTGCAAGCCATATGAACACAACTACCACCAACAGGTCATCCAGATAACCTATCACCGGTATGAAGTCCGGGATTATATCTATTGGGAATACGGTATAGGCGATTGCGGCCCCGATAAGGATCCGGGCCGCCCATGGCGTTTGCGGGTGCTTTAAAACCAGCCGGTAGTATGCAAGTTCCTCCCGGAACCGCCGGACCAGCATTCTCCAGCGTTCAATTATTTTCACAAGCGACTTTAAACGGCCGCGGGTTGTGCCTCTTTGAGCCAGAGGAGCCGACTGCCGTTTATGACCGAGGCGTTTATGGATTCTATGAACTCGCCCGATTCTACCTCGAGGCCCTTTGTCTTCTCAAACGGACTGAGCGAGGGCTTGACCTTTGTCTTCATGGCTCGCTTAACCTCGGCCTCCGTGGGTTTTTTTATGGTAACACCGAGGGCCTTCCCGACTCCGATGAATATGTCCCTGTGGGACTTGGCCTCGCCCTGAGGCTCAACCGCCTTAGGCAGGAACTTCAGCCTTCCCATGTAGTCCACGACAGTGCCTGCGGACTCAAGGAACGAGGCCGATGGGAGCACGATATCCGCCTGTGTCGCAAGCTCGGTCATGTGCGAGTTCTGCACTATAAGGAAATCCACCCCGGGCCTTTTCTTAAGCGGGACCTCCCCGATTGCGTAAAGGGCCGGCCCCCTCCCCGAAACCATCTCCTTATAAGTTATCGCCCCGTCCATAAGCCCCATGAGGGCAACGCCCTTTGCATTGCTTTCGACCGGCACTGCCACGGCAGTGCCTTTTATGAGCGTGAGGTTGGCCGATGCGCCGAAAAGCGCGGGCGAGGCGAACATGACCGGGCTTTTTGCCGCATTGAACATCTCCCCTGCCTTGTCTATTTCTTCCGAGGAGACTGCGCCCGACACTGCGGCCTTGAGGGCTTTGTCTGCAGGCGCGCCCTTCTCTACTACGGCCTTTACAAGGCCCTTGAGTATATCCGCCTCGTCCCCTTTAAGGTTAAGTGTTGCGGCCTCCGAGAGCTTTGTCTCCGAGGAGTTTATCACTATGAGCTTGGCGCCCCTCGATACCCGCCTTCTTATGCCCGCATCGAGCGCAGGGAGCACCCTCTGCCACTGCGAGGGGTTCAGCCCGACAAGGACTATGAGGTCTGCGCCGTCCAAGTCCGCGGACTGGGACTTTGTGAGGGACCCGGCATCCGCATAGAGGCTTGCGGTAGTTGCAATGTTTTTGCTCTTAAGCGCGGCGGCAAGCTTTTTAAGCGCAAGCGCATCCTCATTAAGTATTCCTGCCGTTGTTATAAAGGAAGAGGCACTGCCTCCCTTTTTCAGTTTCTTTGCGACTATGTCGAGGGCGTCCTCCCATGTGGTCTTCTTGAGCTCCCCGCCTACCCTCTTAAGCGGGACAGTTACCCTCGTGTCGGCCTCTATGCAGTCGAATCCGAAGCGCCCGGAGGCGCATATATATCTTTCGGCGGAGCCCTCGATTGCCCCTGCATTTACCTTCTGCACAGAACCGTCTTTGGTGCTCACGGTGATGTCACAGCCGTTTCCGCAGAGGAGGCATACGGAATTTACGGTCTCGTATTCCCATTCCCTGCCCTTTCTCTCCCTGTCGGCCTCAAGGAGGGCGTTTACCGGGCAGGCGTCCACGCAAGAGCCGCAGAATGTACAGCCGGATTCCTGAAGCGGCCTGTCCCCAGCGGTCATGACCTTCGAGCCCACGCCCCTGCCCATGAACTCAAGGACATCCGTGCCCTGCTCCTTGCAGACACGGACGCACCGGCCGCAGAGGATGCAGTATTCCGGGTCGCGTTTGATAAACGGGTTTGCCTCGTCCGTGGGGTAGCCGAATGTCGTCCGGGTACATGTGTATTCCTTGAGCCCGAAGTCGTAGGCATAGCCCTGAAGCCTGCAGACCCCGGCCTTCGTGCAGGTCATGCAGTCAAGCGGGTGCATGGAAAGTATGAGGTCTATTATGAATTTCCTCGTCTCGCGAATCTTCTCCGTCTCCGTTACGACCTTCATGCCCTCTTTTATCTTTGCATTACAGGCGATGACCGGGGCCTTTGCGCCCTCGACTTCCACGAGACAGAGCCTGCATGCGCCCGCCGGCCTCATCCCCTTGAGATAGCAGAGGTTCGGTATGTGCACTCCGGCAAGGGAGGCCGCATCTATGAGGTTCGTCCCCTCCGGGGCCTGAATTTCTTTTCCGTCTATCGTAAGAGAAACCATATTAGCCATCTATTTCCTCCTTGAATTTATCTCGTTCCGGCAGTGGCAACTATATTTTCGGCAGGGGTCACCGACCCCACCTCGATTGCCTCCGCAGGGCAGACCTTTATGCACTCCCCGCACTTCGTGCACCGCGCCTGTCTTATCTCAAACGGGAGATAGCCGCTCAGGTGCGGGAGTTTCTTTTCGCCCGCAATCGCATCGAACTTGCAGGCGTCCTTGCAGTCCCCGCACATTACGCATTTTTCCGGAATAATCATGTATTTTATAAGCCCTTTGCACTCCACCGCTGGGCACCTGCCTTTTACATGCTCATCGTATACGCCCGTGGCCATCCAGTCCAGAAGGAACCTTGCGGTGTCCTTGCCTTTTTTGCACAGCGAGGCATCCGCCATATAGAGGGCTATGCGCCTGAGCGCCCGGGTGTCCGCCTCCGCGCCCCTGCCTTCGGTTATCTTTTTGAGCCTCTCCCTTGCCTCGTAAGCGCCCATAGAGCAGGGGAAGCACCTTCCGCACATGGGCCCGGAGATGAACTCCTCCATGTAATAGAGGGCCTTTCCGACCGGGCACTTGAGGGCCTCGGCCTCTTTCTTTATGTCTTCGGGCTTTTTCCCTTTCTCTTCAGCCGTTTCCGTCATCCTTACTTCTCCTTTAAAACCCTCTGCCCCGACGGGCCTATCTTCACGGCGCCGATGGGACATGCCTGATAGCACGCCTTGCACTTCGTGCAGTAGTCCTGGTCTATGTAAAAGCCCCTGCGGGTCTCCTTGACCGCATCGAATGCGCATGCCTCCTTGCAGAGGCCGCAGAGGAAGCACTCCTCGGAGTCTATCGTAAACATCCCCAGCCCCTTACAGACCTTCGCCCGGCAGAACTTGTCATGGACATGCTCTTCATACTCTTCCCTGAAGTACCTGAGGGTGGAAAGCACCGGCGTGGGCGCGCCCTGTCCGAGGCCGCAAAGCGAGGCCGCCTGCACCTGTTTTGCGAGGGCTTCGAGGCTTTCGATGTCCCCGTCCGCGCCCTTGCCGCTCGTGATGCGGTTCAGTATCTCAAGCATCTGGTAAGTGCCGATTCTACAGGGCGGACACTTCCCGCAGGACTCCGACTGGGTGAAGGAAAGGAAAAACTTCGCAACATCCACCATGCAGGTGTCCTCGTCCATGACGACCATGCCGCCCGAGCCCATCATCGAGCCGACCTTCGTGAGGGAGTCGAAGTCAACCGGCATGTCCAGATACGCCTCGGGTATGCACCCTCCGGAGGGGCCTCCGGTCTGGACGGCCTTGAACTTCTTGCCCCCCATGATCCCGCCGCCTATGTCGTAGATTATCTCCCTCAGGGTAATCCCCATCGGGACCTCCACAAGCCCGGTGTTTTTGACCTTGCCCGTGAGGGCGAAGACCTTTGTGCCCGGGGAGCCTTCGGTCCCTATACTGCGGAACCAGCCGGAGCCGTTAAGCACGATGGGCGGCACACATGCATAGCTTTCTATGTTGTTGAGGTTTGAGGGGTATCCCCATGCCCCGCCTCCCGGCTCGGAAAGCCTTGGCGGCCTCGGCCTCGGAAACCCTCTCTCGCCCTCGAGGGAGGCTATAAGTGCGGTCGACTCCCCGCATACGAATGCGCCTGCGCCCTCCCTTACATCCACGGTGAAATCGAACCCCCTGCCCAATATGTTCTTTCCGAGGAGTCCTATCTCTTCGGCCTGCTTTATTGCAATCCCCAAGTTTTTGACGGCAAGCGGGTATTCGTGCCTCACATATATGAGTCCGTACCTGCCGCCGATTGCATATGCGCAAAGGAGCATCCCTTCAAGGAGACTATGCGGGTCTCCTTCCATGACGGCCCTGTCCATGAATGCCCCGGGGTCGCCCTCGTCGCCGTTTGCTATGACGAACTTGGGGGCACGGCCCCCTGCGATTCCGGCTTTCTTTGTATGTCTCCACTTCTTGCCTGCGGGGAAGCCTGCGCCGCCCCGGCCTCTGAGGTTCGCTTTATCAACCTCATCCAAGACCTGCTCCGGGTTCATCGAGGAGAGGGCCTTTTGGAGTGCGGCATACCCGCCGACCGCTATATAGTGATGGATATTCCGCGGGTCTATCTTTCCGTTGTTTCTGAGGGCCACCCTCAACTGTTTCTGATAAAACGGGATGTCCACGACATGGGCCTTCGGCTCCGAAAGTATGTCGTCCCTGTAGAGTCCCTGTCTGAAAGGCACGCCGCCCAAGACCGTATAGCCCAAAAGCCACGGGGCGTGCTCGGGCCTGACCTTCTGATAGAAGACCCCCTGAGGCTCTACGAGCATGACCGGCCCCTTCTGGCACAGGCCCTGACAGCCCGTCCTTACGATATCTAAGTCTGCGCCCCTCTTTTGGGCCTCGGATGCAAGCGCATCTATGGCCTTGCCCGAGCCGGATGCCGTGCAGGCCGTGCCGCAACATGCCCTTATGCGGGGGACATCCTCCCTGAAGGTCTCTTTTTCGAGCCTTGCCCTCAGGGCCTTGAGTTCATCTATGCTCTTTAGCGTCATTTGGCCGCCTTGACCTTCTCGATGATGCCTGAGACCTTCTTCGGGGTCACCTCGCCTACGACCTCTTCGTTTACGGTGACGACCGGCGCAAGCCCGCAACAGCCGACACAGCCGACGGTCTCAAGCGTAAGGGACATATCCGCCGTGGTCTCGCCCTCTTTGATTCCGAACTTTTCCTCTATCTTGGCAAGCACATTGCCCGCCCCCCTTACATGACAGGCCGTGCCCGTGCACACGCAGACGATGTTTTTGCCCCGCGGGTTGAAATAAAAGTGCTTGTAGAAGGAGGCCGTGCTGTAGACATCCGAAAGCGGCACATCCAACTTCTTTGCAAGCGCCCTCAGGGCCTCTTCCGGCAGGTAGTTGTATTCCTTCTGTATCTGCTGGAAGGCGTATATGAGAAGCCCCCGTTTTTTCTGTCCTCCGTTTAGGACCTCCGAAACCGTCCCTATCGCCTTATCTATATCGAGTGTCTCAATCTCTTCCGTCTTCATGTTCCACCTCTAATAAATCCCCACATGGGGTTTTGCGGCCTTGTCGAGCTCCCGCCTTGCGGCCATGTCCATGAGGACACGCTCGGTGCCGAACCTTCCGGGCTCGTATTTTTTGAGCTTGAGGGCCTCGCGCGCCTTGTCTATGTAACATAGGGCAAGCTCGAGCATCTTCTCCGGGTCGGGCTCGAAATGGAGCGCGCCTTTGAACCTCTCAAACCAGACCTCGGTCATTATCTTCGTGACCTCCTGACTCGCCCCGACCGGCGACTCCCCGCCGAAGATGACAGGCACGCCCGAGGCCGCAAAGTAGCATCCGATTGCAATGGCCTTTTCGCTCATCCACTCAGGCGCTATTCCCACGGCAGGCATCCCGCCTATCTCGTCGGAAAGCCCGCCCTCCGCGGCCATCGCGGTTGCGATGGTTAATATGCGGGAGTTGTCCACGCATGAGCCCAAATGGAGGATGGGCGGAATCCCGATGGCCTCGCAGACTTCGCGGAGGCCCGGCCCCGCCTCCTTAAGCGCCGTCTCAGGGGTGAGATACCCGGCCGTGCCGCAGGCCGCAGAGCCGCAACCCGTGGAGACCACGAGGACATCGTTTTTGATGAGCTCTATGGCGATAAACCTGTGGATGCCGGTTGAGGGCACACGCGGGTTGTCGCAACCGGCAAGGCCCACAACGCCCCTGATTCTCCCCGCCATTATGGCGTCGTTAAGCGGCCTGAATGAGGCCCGCCATCTGCCGCCCTGCATGTACTCTATATATTCGTGCGAGAAGCCCGCTATCACCGGGAATTTGTCCGTAACATGGGCGCCCGCGGTCTTGCGGTTGGGGTAATTGTCTATTGCAATCCTTACAATCTCCCGTGCGACCTCCTTGGCCCTGTGCTCGTCGTATTCGACATGCATGGCCCCGGGCATCATGGCCTTAGGGGATGTAGTTATCATCTTCGTATGGAACTTCTTTGAAAGCTCGCCAAGCGCAGGCATTATGCACTGAACATCCACGACTATGGCATCCACGAGCCCCGTCATGAGGCCCAATTCCTGGTTCGTAAACCCCCCGGCCGTGGGTATCCCGTGCCTCATCAGGACCTCGTTTGCCGTACAGCACATCCCGCCCAAGTTTATGCCCTTTGCGCCTTTTGACTTGGCGTAGGAGACAAGCTCCGGCTCGGACGCCACATCCACTATCATCTCGGCAAGCGAGGGTTCATGCCCGTGCACAACGAGGTTCACCTCGTCTTCCTTGAATATGCCGAAGCTCGCCTCGGCCCGGACGGGCTTGGGGGTCCCAAAGAGTATGTCCGTTATGTCCGTGGAGACCATGCACCCGCCCCATCCGTCCGCAAGCGCGGTGCGGAGACCGTGGGTGAGGAGATGGTCCGGGTCGTGGTCTACGCCCATGGTCGTCCTGTGCATCGCCTCCGTGATTTCCCTGTCTATGCCGCGGGGGACGACGCCCCGTTTCTTCCATC
>CAZPPU010000045.1:350-1330 GCA_964588515.1 uncultured Nitrospirota bacterium | reverse complement strand
CTTGGGCGCCCTCTTTATGTAATTAAGCTCTCCCTTTTGCCTTCCGAAGTCCTCGAGGAACTTCGTTGCGACATCCCGCGCAACATCGTTTATGGGGCGACCGTTTCCGAGCTCTACGCCCAAAATCCCGGCCACCCGGTAGAGCTTCCTTTCGTCCGTAATCTTGAAGTCCTTTGTCTCTCCGTTTGCCACGGCAAGGAGGGTCATGGCCATGTCCCTTGCGTGGTCGGAGTGAGCGGCGGTGCCCGCGGCTATCATCCTCACGAGGTTCCTTGCGGCCACCGTGGGGAGGGTTGCGCCGCATACGCCCCTTGCCTCTTCCTCGGCGTTTCTTCCGACGAGCCTGCAAGGCCCCATATGGCAGACCCTGCAACATGCGCCCTCCGCGCCTATGGGGCAGGGCTTGAGCCGTTCGGCCCGTTCAAAACATGTCGTGAGGCCCTGCGTCTCGCCCCACTCTATGATTCTCTCTGCGGCCTCGTCTGCGCTTTTTATGTTCTTTTTCATCTATAATCCTCCTAAATCATCGGTTCCATTTCAAGGGCCGGATGCCCGGCAGAGGCGAGAAACTCAAGGAGCTTCTCGGAGTCCTCGGCAACGGACTCATCGGCTATCTTATCGAGGAGACCGGGGACGCCCTCTTCCGCGGCCCTCCGGTCGAACTCTTCTTTAAGACTCTCTTTGAGGTTCTTCGTCATCCATACGATGCGTTTAATCCCCCCGTCTCCGTGGAGGAACTTCTTTGAGACTATGAAGTTCCTTCCTATGCCCATGAACCCCGGGTTCTGGGTCCCGCCGCCCACAGAGCCTGCTAAAGTCGAGAACTTCATGCCGGCGGGGGTCATCCCGGTATGTCCCCGCTGGACTATCATTATGCCGTTTGCCTCCGGGACTATGGCCACGATGCACTCGAAGCACCCGCAGGAGGTCATCGGGTTTTCCATGATGGTATAGAGGGTCAGGGTCTCGACCGCGCCGCC
>CAZPPU010000045.1:0-340 GCA_964588515.1 uncultured Nitrospirota bacterium | reverse complement strand
TTCGCATCTAAAAGCTCGCCCTTGCCGATGGGCTGGTTTCCGCCCGGGGGGTCTATCTCGAATGCGGCCTTGCATTCAAGCCAGTCGTAAGCCCCGCAAAGCCCGAGCCTTTCCGGGGATATGACGCAGACATGGCTTGGCGCAAATGACTGGCAAAGCAGGCACGAATAGAATGTATCCACGGACTCGTCCACGAGGCCGGCAAGCCTGTGGTCGCGCTCCCTGTAGGATTGCCTTGCCTCCTCGAGGACCTTCACTACACCGGCCTCCTCGGTGCAGATGGTAACCTGCACCTTATCCACGATGGCCCGGAACCTGTGGTGCGTCATTGCGGTCATTA
>CAZPPU010000044.1:0-11180 GCA_964588515.1 uncultured Nitrospirota bacterium | reverse complement strand
GTTGGAAGCAGTCTCGCTGAGTGTGCTCTCTTCAAATTGAGTCTTGCGTCGGCAATGAGCCCTGTGTCGTCCATGACGGCCACGCCGCCCATCATGGTCGATGTCTCTACGGCAAGGAGTCTCATTTCTTTATGCCTGCCTGCCGGCAGGCAGGCCCCACGAGATGCCGAGGGAGGCAAGGAGGCAAAGGCCCGATGTCAGCGTAATGGCTGTAGGGGTGCCGAGGCCTTCGGCTAAAACTCCCATGAGCGAGTTTCCTATAGGAGCAAGACCTAAAAACACGAGGGTATACACGCTCATCACCCTTCCCCTTAAGGCATCCGGCGCTTTTAACTGGATTGATGTGTTTGCGAGGGCAAGGAAGCTCACAAGCGCCCATCCCACGCCTAAGAGCAGGGCCAAAGACAGGTAGTAGTTCCGGGACTGTGCAAAGGCGATGAGCAGTGCCGGAAAGAGTATGGATGTAACGGCCATGAGCCTCTGTTTTCCCCGGACCTCTCCTTTAAACGCAAGGCCCACGGCCGCAATGAACGCTCCAATGCCCGCGGAGCCTGCAAGGAACCCAAGCCCCTTAGGCCCCACCCCCAAGATTTCCTCTGCAAATACCGGGAGCATCGTCATGAAGGGGATGCCTAAGAGGCTGAAGAAGGCCACTATGAGCATCGCCTTCCAGACGCCTTGTTGCCCCCTTAAAAAACTCACGCCTTCAAGCAGGTCGCGGGTGAGGCTTCCTCCGGTCCTGATTTCCCCCCTTGCCTTTATCTTTGAGAGGGCAAGGAGCACCGGCACGAAGCTGAGCGCATTGAGGTAAAAGCATGCCGGAAGCCCGAAATGCGCTATCGTAAAGCCCGCTATTACCGGGCCTATTATCCGTGCGCCGTTGAAGGCGGCCGAATTCAGGGCCACGGCATTGAGGATATTGCCCCTTTCCACTATCTCGTAAAGAAAAGTGTGCCTTGCCGGGACATCGAAGGCATTGACCGTGCCCAAAAACGCAACGAGGGCCGCCACATGCCAGACCTTGATGAGCCCTGTGCTTGCGAGGACCCCTATGGCGAGGGCCGGCAGTATAGAAAGCGTCTGGGTCGTAAGGAGCAGGTTTCTCTTTGCGAACCTGTCGGCGAAGACCCCGCCTAAGAGCGTAAAGAGGAGCACCGGAAGCGAGCCGGCCGCAGAGACGAGCCCGAGGTAAAGCGGAGAGCCGGTAAGGGAGTACACAAGCCAGCCCTGCGCCGTGGAATGCATCCATGTGCCTGAAAAAGAAATGAACTGGCTCAACCAGAAGAGCCTGAAGTCCTTGAAATAAAAAGCGGAAAACCGCTCCCTTTCGCCCATGCCCGATATTTTACACCAGTCTCTTGAACTCGCCCATCGCCTCTTCCACGGGAGACTGAGGGCTGTGCTTGTATTTGGGGGAAAAGTGAGTGACGACGAGACTTCCGGCCCCAGCCTCCCGCGCAATTGCGCCTGCCAACCTTGCCGTAAGGTGGTTTCTTTCCCGCGCCCGTTCGCTGTCTTCGTCTAAGAAATAAGCCTCGCAATAAAGCGTGTCCGAGCCCCTCACAAGCTCAACCGCATTCTTTATGTTTTCTTCCGTGGGCGAGGCATCAACGATATAGGAAACCTTCTGCCCTTTTGTTATCATGGCAAGCCCCTTGAGCTCCCCGAGCCTGTAATTCTTCCCGTCTATCTCAAACTCCGTTTCGTCTCCCGCCCCTTCTCTGATTGCCTGTTTAAGCCCGCCAAGCCACGGCCCCACCGGAAGGGCCATCCTCGAAAGGGCGTCTTTGTCTATGTTGATATGGAAGTCCTCCTCTATGGCGTAGGCAAGGCACTGTATGTCGTGCGTGAGATTGACTGCCCGTATCCTGAAGGTTTCCTCTTTTAAGACGGTGCCGTCGAAGGGCCTTTGTCCCCTGTCGATGCGCTCGAAGCGCTCGCTTGCATGGAAGCTCGCATGGCTTACGGCGTTTTCGCTTATTCCGAATGCCTCTATCTCAAGCGGGTATTCCCTTATGAGGTTCCATGTATAGCCCTTGAGTTTCCCTTCTACGCAATCGGGCATACCGGCCGGGCCGAAGACCCTGAGGGGGCGGGGCCTTCTAAGGACGGCCCTTAAAAGCCTGTCGAACCCTATGAAGTGGTCTATATGGGCGTGCGAGACGAAGACATCGGTTATCTTAAGGAGGTCGCCTGCGCTGAGTCTTTCGAGACTGCCGAGGTCGAACATTACGGCCCTCCGCTCCCTCAGGAACCTGATATAAAGGGAGGGGTCCTCGAAAGGGCCGTTTACAAGGGCGTGAAAAAATGTAGGCTTCATAAGGGATTATATCCTATTGTGATATAATAATAAAATTAAATCCGGCTATGCTTGGAGGCCTATGCCTGAGCTAAGAAAAGACCCCATATTGGGCAGATGGGTGATAATATCCGTTGAGCGGGGCAAAAGGCCCACCGATTTCGCCTCGCCCGTTCAAAGGAAAAAAGGGGGGTTTTGCCCTTTCTGTCCGGGCAACGAATACACGACGCCGCAGGAGATATTAGCCTTCAGGCCGCACGGCGGCCAGCCCAACAGCCCGGACTGGACGCTGAGGGTGATGCCCAATAAATTCCCGGCCCTTCAGATAAGCGGCCGGCTCCTTAAGCAGGGCGAGGGCATGTACGACAGGATGAGCGGGATAGGCGCACATGAGGTCATAATCGAAACGCCGGAGCACAACCATACACTCTCCACAATCTCCCCGAAGGCCATGGAGGATGTCCTCTGGGCCTATCACATGCGTCTTTCGGACCTCAAGAAGGACATCAGGCTCAAGTATGTCCTCGTATTCAAGAACGAGGGGGAGGCCGCAGGCGCAACTCTCGACCACACTCATACCCAGCTCATAGCCATGCCCATCGTGCCCCGGACCGTAAAAGACGAGCTTCAGGGCGCAAAGGAACACTATAGCCTCAAGGAAAGATGCATATTCTGCGACATAATCCATCAGGAGCTCGCGGACGGAAGAAGGGTTATTTACGAAAACGAGGGCTATATAGCCCTTGCGCCCTTCGCCCCGAGGGCGCCCTTTGAGACATGGCTCCTCCCGAAGGGCCACGAGGCCGCATTCGGCCCGCAGGGTCAGAGCTTCAGCGGCCTTGCCGACATATTCCAGAGGGCGCTTAAACAGATGGATAAGATTTTAGAGGTCCCGCCTTATAATTTCGTGCTCCACACATCCCCCTTCGAAGAAGGGCACGGCGACTACTACCACTGGCATATCGAGATTGTGCCCAAGCTTACGAAGATAGCGGGCTTCGAGTGGGGCTCGGGTTTTTACATAAACCCCGTGCCCCCGGAGGAAGCCGCAAAGTTCATGAGGGAGTCGAAGGTGTGAAGGTCCTCGTTGCAAGCTCCGAGGCCGCGCCCTTTGCAAAGACCGGGGGGCTTGCCGATGCGGTCGGCTGTCTGATGAAGGGGCTGAGGGCAGGGGGCGTGGATGCCCGGCTCGTGATGCCCCTTTACCGGAGCGTAAGGCGGAACTTCCCCCTGAAATATACCGGCACGGACATCAAGGTGGCGGTCGGCGGCAGGAAATACGCATCGAGGGTGTTTTCCTACGAAGGCCGGGTCTGCTTCGTGGAATGCGGCGAATTCTTCGACAGGCAGGAGCTTTACGGCACCCCGGCCGGGGACTACGGGGACAACGCCCACAGGTTCATATTCTTTTCGAGGGCCGCGCTTGAGGTCTGCGACGCCTTGGGGTTTTCGCCGGATATAGTTCACTGTCACGACTGGCAGACCGGGCTTGTGCCCCTTTATATGAAAACGGCCTTCAGGAGGCATTTCGCCAAGACCCCCTCGCTTTTCACAATCCACAACTTAGGCTATCAGGGGCTTTTCCCGGCCTCTGCAATGCCGCTTACCGGCCTCGGCAGTGAGTATTTCACCCCGGAGCGGATCGAGTTTTACGGGCAGGTGAATTTCCTAAAGGCGGGCATAGTCGCAGGTTCCGCAATATCCACCGTGAGCATGACATACGCAAGGGAGATATTGACCGCGGAGTACGGTTTCGGCCTCGATGGGGTTTTAAGAAGCCGCCAAAAGGATTTAACAGGCATTCTAAACGGCATAGACCATGACGAATGGGACCCGGAAAAAGATGCCTCGATAAACCAAAATTACAGGAGGGAAGACATCTCGGGGAAGAAGGCGTGTAAGGAGCGCCTGCTTAAGGAATGCGGGCTCAAGACAAAAGGGCCGCTCCTTGGCGCGGTCGGGAGGCTTTCCGCTCAAAAGGGCGTGGATGTTCTGCTTGGGTCCATAGACCGGATTGTCTCGGAGGGGGCGGGCCTTGTCCTATTGGGCAAGGGGGATTCCGCATTCGAGGACGCACTCAAGGCGGTTTCGGGCAGGCACAAGGGCAAGGTGTTTTTCAAACCGGGCTATGACGAGGCGTTTGCGCACAGGGTCTATGCGGGCTCGGATATCCTGCTTATGCCTTCGAGGTACGAGCCCTGCGGGCTTTCCCAGATGATAGCCCTGAGATACGGCGCCGTGCCGGTTGCAAGGCGCACCGGCGGGCTCGCCGATACGATAGAGGACTATGCGCACCTCAAGGGCAGGGGCACGGGCTTTCTTTTTTCGGATTACACCCCGGGTTGTCTTAAGGAGTCCGTCAAAAGGGCGCTCTGCATATATGCGGACGCCGGGAAATGGAAAAGACTCGTCCTTGAGGGGATGGGGAAGGATTTTTCATGGGAGACTTCCGTCGAAAAATACATTTCGCTTTATGAGTCTCTTTTGAGGAGGGCGAAAAGGTGAGCCTGAAGAGGCGCTTTGTAATCTTCATGCTCGCTTTTCTTGCCTCGGCCGGGGTGTTGGGGACGGGCGCTATTTATATCTTCACCAGTCTCGGCAAAAGCCTTACCGTGCTCGAAGAGGAGATGGACAACCACCGCGCGCTCCAGGAGGCGAGGGTCTCGATAAGGGAATTCATGAGGGCCACGACCGGCTGGGCCCTGACGGGATCGAGGGGCTACAGGGACCTCTATAAGGAAAACCTTGCAAGGGCCGAAAAAAACTTCCGGGCGCTTGACACCTTCATAGAAGATAAAACGACTCTGAAGGCCCTGAAAAGCGACTTTCAGGAACTAAAAAGGCTCTCCGACGGCATCATAGCGGAAAGGCCTCAGGATACGGCCGCCTTCCTTAAGACCTTGAGCATGATAGAGATGTTCGAGGAGTCCATATCCCTGAGGCTCGACGACCTCCTCACGGATTCCATCGAGTCCTCAAGGGGTGTGGTGGCCGCAGGCAAGCGGATAAGGACGAACATGACCGTGTACCTGAGCCTCCTTGTGCTCTTCAGCTTCCTTATTACCGGCAGTCTTGCGCTCATGGTCCAGAGGTTCATAGAGGCGCCCTACAAGGAGATGCTTACCGCAACGGAAAGGGTTACGGCCGGGGACTTAAGCTTTAGGATACGCTCAGGAAGAACGGACGAGTTCGGGATGATAGCCGGCAGGTTCGACCGGATGGTGGAGACCCTCGAGGAATCGGAAAAGAAGGCCAAGGCAAAGCTCAGGGAGACGGAGCTCCTCCTTAATGTCGCACGGATAGCCGGGATGGTCCCGGAGCACAGGGAGGCGGTCGGGCTTATAACCAAGACGGTGGCGGAGACGACCGGCAAGGACCTCTGCGCCATTTACCTGCTTGACGCCGGAAAGAGGGAATTCTGCCTTTCCGCAAGCAACATAAGCGACCCCGCGCTTGCCGTCTGCCTGCCTCTGGAAAGCGGGATTGCAGGGGAGGTCGTCTCCGTGCTTAAGCCCATAATAATAGACGATGTCTCCTTGCGGCCCGGGCTTAAAGACGCCGTCTGTGGCCTTTGCCGTTCTTTTCTCGTCGTCCCCATACTGAGGGACGGTTCGTGCGCGGGTATTTTTCTTTTAGGCGACCGCAAGCCCGGCGGGTTCAGGCCGGATGAGTCCGATACCGCAATGATACTCGCCCATAACCTGAGCGTTGCGCTGAGGAATGCGGAGCTTTACGAGACGGCGAAGCGGCAGGTAAAACAGTTGGGAGTCCTTTATGAGCTCGGCAGGGCCCTCACATCGGTTTACAAGCCCGACGAGCTACTTAAGACCATAACCACGGAGACCGCAAAGCTCATCGGCGCAAGGGGCTGTATCATAAGGCTTATCGAAGGCGGAGACCTCAAGGTCAAGTCGTTTTCGGGCCCGATGGAGGAACTCGAGGAGAAGTATATGAGCGTGCCCCTCGGCAAGGGCATTGTCGGCAGGGTCGCCCTCGAAGGCAGGCCCATGCTCGTTGAGGACATCTCCGAAGTGCCGGAGGAAATGAGATGGACGGTCATAGCCGAGAAGTCCATAGTCAGCGTCCCGCTTAAGGTGGGCGACAGGGTCATAGGGACCCTCGGGCTTTTCGATAAAATAGGACCGGCAGGAGAGCCGGTGTCTTTTTCTGCCGACGACCTCGGCATAGCCGAGGGCTTTGCATCGGTCTCCGCCGTGACCATAGAGAGGGCGAGGATGCTTGCGCTCGAAAAAGAAAGAGAGGCCGAAATCTTAGGGGCGAAAAAGAGGCTCGACCTCGTCTTTGAGAGCGTTCAGGGGGGCCTCATAACCTTAGACAGGGCCTATACCATATCCGCCGCAAACAAGTATGTCGAGCGGTGGATAGAGACGCCCCTTGAGGACATAATAGGCAGGAGCGCCCTCGATGTCTTCCACGGCAGGGCCGGCATATGCCCCCACTGTGCGGCGAATGCGACATTCCAGACCGGCGACATCAATGTCATAACGCAGTCAAGCGGGCTCAACTATGCGGAGCTCACATCCTATCCGATAAAGGACGGGGCGGGCAATGTGGTGGAGTCCGTCGTCTTCATACAGGACATAACCGACCGGGTGCTTTATCAGGAGGAGATAATGGGCCTTTACAGGGAGGTCACCCAGACGAAGGACTTCCTCGAGAGCCTCATCAACAGCTCCGCCGACGCCATCGTCACAAGCGACCTCAAGGGGATAATAACCTCGTGGAACCCCGCCGCGGAGTCCATATACGGGTATACGGCCGAGGAGGCGGCCGGGAAGTTCCTGCCCTTTGTGCCGGACTTCCTTGAAAAGGCCGAACTCGAAAACATAGAAAAGATAAAAAAAGGCGAGAGCCTCGCCGTCGAGACATTAAGGAAAAGGAAAGACGGAAGGCTCATAGAGGTAAGCCTTGCGCTTTCGCCCGTAAAGGACGCCGCGGGCGAGGTCATCGGCATAAGCGGGATATCGCGGGACATCTCTGAGCGGAAGCGCATAGAAAAGGAGCTCATCAGGAGGAACCAGGAGCTTTCGAGGCTTTTTTTCATAAGCTCGGCCATGAGGGGGACGCTCGAACTCGACAGGCTCCTCAGAATGGTCCTTACGGCGGTTACGATGAGCGACGGCCTCGGCTTTAACAGGGCCATACTCTTTCTGCTCGATGAGGGAAGCGGAAGACTGAGGGGTGCAATGGGCGTCGGCCCCGCAACCGCGGACGAGGCATGGAGCATATGGGAGAGGCTTTCGCTCGAGGAAAGGACACTACCGGAGCTCATCGGCGAAATAGACGAGAGCCCCCTCCGGAAGGATTCCTTTTTGGACAGGCTCAGTGTCGGCCTTGAAATCCCCCTCGACAGCGATTCGGTCGTTGCAAGGACGGCGAGGGAAAAGACCCCTTTCATAGTGCGCGACGCAAGGGCCGAGCCCCTTGCGGACACCGTCCTCATACAGCAGTTGGGCACGGAGGCTTATGCGGTCGCGCCGCTCGTTGCGCGAAACAGGGTAATCGGGGTGATATGGGTGGATAACATCTTCAACAAACGGCCCATTACCGACGAGGATATGAAGTTCCTGAGCGGATTTTCAAACCAGGTGGCCTTCGCAATCGAGGGCGCGAGGCTCTTCGAGCAGGTCTCCCGCGCGGAGGCCGAGCTCGAAAACATCTTCAGCTCCATATCCGACATGATGTACTTTACCGACCCGGACTACAACATAAAGCGCATAAACAAGGCGGTCTCCGACAAGGTCGGAATGCCCTCCGATGAGATAGTCGGCAGGAAGTGCTACGAGGTCTTTCACGGGATGGACAGGCCGTGGCCGGACTGCCCCCATCATAAGACCGTGCAGAAGAAAAAGCCCCATATAGAAGAGCTTGAGGACCCCTACATGAAAGGGACATTCCTCACATCCACATCCCCGCTCTTCGGCGCGGAGGGCAATTTCCTGGGCACCGTCCATATCGTGAGGAATGTGACCGAGCTTAAGGATTTGAGGGAAAAGCTTCAGTCCGCAGAGCGGATGGCCGCGCTCGGGGAGGTGGCCGCAAAGGTCGCCCACGAAATCAGAAACCCCCTCGTCTCAATCGGGGGGTTTGCAAGGAGGCTCGAAGGGAAGCTCGAAGGCAATCTCCTCGAATATGCGGCCATCATATCCAAAGAGGTTACGAGGCTCGAGGCTATACTTAAGGAGATATTGGGGTTCGTCCGCGAGGCCCGCATCGCAAGGAGGCAGGTCGTCCTGAACGCGATGCTCGAGGAACTATCAAGGCTCGTAAACACCGAGGTCGTGGAAAAGGGCAACGCCCTCGTCATGGACCTGCCCGAACCTCCCGTCACATTGATTATAGACTCCGACAGGATGAAGGAGGCGCTCCTCAACATCCTCACAAATGCAAACCAGGCAACGGACAACGGCACGGTTACACTCAGGGCCTATGCCGAGGCGGAGGGCGCCGTAGTGGAAATCTCCGACACCGGCTGTGGCATAAATGAGGAGGACATCCCCCGGATATTCGACCCGTTCTTTACCACGAGGCCCGCGGGCACCGGCCTCGGCCTTTCCATCGCAAAGAGGATAGTCGAGGAGCACAAGGGCAGGGTTTCCGTCCGGAGCAAGTGGCCGGGCGGGGGGACTACATTCAAAATATATCTACCTTTAAAGGAGGCCTAAACATGAAGATAATGGTGGTTGACGACGACGCCCATGTACTCAGGCTCTACAGGGAAGAGCTCGAGGAGGAGGGCTACGAAGTGGTCGTGGCGGGCACGGGGAAGGATGCGATGGCGCTCTTTGAAAAGGAAAGCCCGGACCTCGTAACCCTCGATATACTCATGCCGGATATAGACGGGATAACGCTCCTTAGGCGCATGAAGGAGCTCAAGCCGAGGACCCCGATAATAATGTCCACGGCATACGACTACAAGGACGACTTTGCGGTCTGGGCCTCCGAGGCATACCTCATAAAGACGATGGACCTTACGGAGCTTAAAAAGACCATAAAGGAGCTCCTGAGCAGGCAATGACCTTCAAGGCGGGCCCGCCGGTTTACGGAGGATATGTCCTTTGCAGGGAGGAGGGAGTCGTCTTCGTAAAGGGCGCCATCCCGGGCGAAGTCGTGGAGGCCGATGTCGTCGAAAAAAAGAAGGACTACTCGGTCGCAGAGGTTACGAAGGTAATCGAGCCTTCCGCCGATAGGGTGGAGCCCGGGTGCCGTTATTTCGGGGTCTGCGGCGGCTGTCAGCTACAGTTTGCCTCCTACGAAAAACAGGTTTCGATGAAGCAGGAAGTGTTCCTCGACTGCCTCCGGAGGATAGGGGGCTACGAGCCCCCGCGTCAAGGGGGGATAGAGATGCCGCCGCTTTCGGGCATTCAATGGGGCTACAGGCACAGGGCGCAGTTTAAGGTCTCAAAAGAAGGCGAAGTGGGGTTTTTCAAGGAAGACTCAAGGGATGTCGTTCCGATAGACAGCTGTCCTCTCATGGTCCGGGAGATAAACGAGGCGATTCCGAAGATAAAGGCGCTTGACCTTTCAGGCATAAAAGAAATCCACATCACATCCGGGGACTGCCTGATTGCCCTGATAAAGGGCAGGGGTTTCGATGCGGCCCTGTCCGAGGGGTTCATGACCGCCGGGTTTTCAGGGGTTGCCTTCGGGGACGGCAGTCGGGCGGGGAAGGGCTATGCGAGTTTCGACCTCCTTGGGCTTACTTACACGGTATCGCCTTGGTCGTTTTTCCAGAGCAACCGGAAACTGAATACGGAGGCAGTAAGGCTCGTGTTGGAAGGACTCCGTCTCCTCGGAGGGAAAAAGGTGGTTGACCTTTATGCGGGTGCGGGCAATTTTTCCCTGCCGGTCGCAAAAGAGACAGAAGAGGTCATCGCCTATGAGGAAAACCCACATGCGGTAAAGGACGGAGAAAGGAATGCGAGGCTGAATGACCTCAAGAATGTAAAGTTCGTAAGCCGCCCTGCGGAGAAGGCCTCTTTTAAGGCGGATGTGGGGCTACGAGCCCCCTCGATATCGGTCATAGCGGACCCGCCGAGGCCGGGGCTCTCCGAGGGCGTCATAAGGGGCCTTCTCGATGCATCCCCGGAACAGATAGTTTATGTCTCCTGTAATCCCGCAACCCTCGCAAGGGACCTCAAGAGACTATCCGGGAGCTACGGGATAGTCTCCACAAGGGTGATGGACTTTTTCCCGCAGACATACCATGTAGAGTCCCTGACATTCCTTGGCGCATTAAAAGCGTAGTCACTTCTCTTTTAATATTTCGAGAAGCCGCCGTGCCTCCCGATGCCCCGGATTAACCTTTAGGGCCGCCTCGAATTCCCTGCGGGCTTTTTCGGTCGAGCCTTTTTCGAGGTAGACAAGACCTAAGTTCAAGTGCACCTCGGGATAATCCTCCTTTACCCACAGCGCCTTGAGGTAATGTTTCTCGGCTTCCTCCAGATGGCCCGTATCATGGTAAGCGAGACCTAAGTTATAATGGACCTCGTCAGCGGCTAAATAGGCCGGTTCTAATTTCAACACAGTCTGCCACTCCTCTATCGCCTGATTGGTCAATCCTGCTTTCCGATAGGCGATGCCGAGGTTTAGGCGCACCCGGGCCTTTGACGGAGACTTGCGGGTCGTATCTTCCCAGAATTTTATCGGGTCGGCCCAAAGACCGTTCCGGGCATAAGTAAGATACGAAAACGCAAGCACGCATGCGAAAAGCGCAACCGCAACCTTTCGTTTATCGTTAAGCGGAATCCAAAAGACAGCCGATGCCGCGGCCATGAATACCCCAACAGAGGGCAGATACACCCTGTGCTCGAATATGACATCCACCACCGGTATGAGACTCGATTCCGGAAGGAGCGTG
>CAZPPU010000043.1:0-11242 GCA_964588515.1 uncultured Nitrospirota bacterium | reverse complement strand
ACAGGAAGGCCGTGGACGAGGCGGTGCGGTTTCTAAAAGGCGAAAGAAAAGAGCTCCTCGGATAGCTTGAGGCCCGGATGCAGAGGTTGTCCGATGAGATGAGGTTCGAGGAGGCGGGCGTCATAAGGGACAGGATTAATGCCCTAAAAGGGCTCTGGGAATCCCAGAGGGTCATATCCCCGGAGCTGACGGATGTAGATGTGATAGGCCATTATGCGGAGGGAGGCATTGCCTACTTTCAGGTCTTTTTTATAAGGAACGGTTTAATGATAGGCGCAAGGGATTTCCATCTTAAAAGCATCTCCGGCGTTTCCGAGAAGGAGCTTTACAGCGGCTTTATAGGGCTTTTTTATGCAAAGGAAGTCATCCCGCCCGGTGAAATCGTGGTCGGAGTTTCCCCGGAGGGGAAGACCGCACTGGAAGAGTGGCTCGGGCAAAGGCGGGGGGGCAAGGTGAGGATATTCGTCCCTAAAAAGGGCAAGAGGCTTGAGCTCCTCCGGATGGCGGTCGAAAATGCAAGGGTCTCGGCGGGCCGGAGAAAGAGCGGAGAGGTCGTGCTTAGAGAGCTTAAGGAGAGGCTTTCGCTTGAGCGCCCCCCGCGCACAATCGGGGCGTTCGATGTATCCACCATAGGTGGGAGCGAATCCGTAGGGGCATACATATTCTGGGAAGACGGACGGTTCAACAAGGACCTCTACAGGCATGTGAAGATAAAGACCGTCGAGGGCATGGACGACTATGCGATGATGGAGGAGACCGTTAGAAGGGTCCTCAAAGAGATGCCCCCTCCGGACCTCATAGTCGTAGACGGCGGGCGTGGACAACTCGAATCCGGAATAAGGGCGGCAGTGCCGCTTTCCATCGGAAGGGTGGCCTTTGTGGCAGTTGCAAAGGGGCCGGACAGGGCCTACATGCCCGAAGCAGAAGAGCCTCTTGACCTCGAAGACAAAAGCCCCTCGTCTTTGCTTCTTAAACGCATAAGGGACGAGGCCCACAGGTTCGCAATCGGATTCCATAGGAGGCTCAGGGCCAAGAGGCTCATGGAATCCCCGCTTGAAAAAGTCAGGGGCATAGGAAAAAAGCGGAGGCTTGCCCTCTTAAGGCGCTTCGGAAGTCTCGATGCGATAAAGAAGGCCGCAATCGAAGAGCTTGCCTCCGTGCCGGGGATGAACAGAAAGGCCGCAGAGGCATTGAAAGGGGGGCTACGAGCCCCTGCGTAAGGGCTTTACGGTAAATTGAAAGGGCACAGGCTCTCGTGTTATCATCTTTGCTCATGGCCGGAGTCTTACCTTTCAAGGGAATACTCTATAATACCTCGGTGGCGAGGCCGCAGGATGTCGTGGCCCCGCCGTACGACATCATCACGCCCGAAGTAAGCGAAGACCTTTCCGGAGGAAGCCCCTACACTATCGTCAGGATAGATGCTGGCAAGGAGCTTGAGGGGAACGGCCCTCATGAAAACAAATACGCGAGGGCCGCGCTATATCTCGGGGATTGGCTGAGGGACGGCATACTTCTTCGGAGCGATAGGCCCTGCTTTTACGCATATGAGATGGACTATGCGATTACGGGGCAAAGGAAAAGGCTTTTAGGGTTTTTCGGCCTTCTCAGGCTCGAGGAGTTGGGCAGGGGGGTTTACCCGCACGAGCGCACGCACCAGAGGGCCAGAGAGGACAGGCTTTCGCTCCTTAAGGCATGTAAGGCCAATACAAGTCCGATATTTTCCCTCTATAACAGCCCCCAAAGGAAGGCATCGGGTGTGCTTGAGGCGGCCGGTGGCCGCAGTCCTTATATGGAAGCAAGCGACTCCGATGGCGCAATGCACAGGCTCAGGCTTATAGACGATGCGGCCTCGATAAGGGCGATAACGGAAGACCTCAAGGACAAGCCCATATTCATCGCAGACGGACACCACAGGTATGAGACCGCGCTTGAATATAAAAAGACGGTCGGCGATGAGCGCGCAAACCATGTGCTCATGTTCCTTGCCAACATCGCAGACGGCGGCCTTACGATACTGCCGACGCACAGGCTCGTAAATGCGGACGGGGAGATTCTAAAAAAGCTCGGCGGACATTTCCGCATAGAGGAACTTTCTCCCGGTGCGGACATGCTTGCCGCAATCGAGGGGCGGAAAAACACCTTCGGCCTTTACCTCAAGGGGGGCACGGCCCCCCGCGATATGGGGGGCACGGCCCCCCGCGATATCGGCGGCAGATACGCCCTTGAATATTTGGGCGGCGGACTCCCCGATGCCCACCCGGCCCTGAGGGGGCTCGATGTCGTAATACTGCATGAGCTTGTCTTTAAGGGGCTCCTGGGCACGGAGGATGTCTCATATGAGATGGACGGCCGGAAGGCCGTTTCCCTTGTGGAGGAGGGCGTTTATAGGGCCTGCTTTTTCCTAAACCCGACCGGAGTCCGGGATGTCGAGGCCGTGGCCCTTTCTTCGGAGAGGATGCCGCCCAAGTCCACTTATTTCTACCCGAAGCTCCTTACCGGTTTCGTCATAAACAGCCTGACCGGGTAGCGGGCAGGGGCGATTTCTGCTATAGTATTAGGCAAACAAAATCGGAATTTCTTACGAGGAGGGCATTATGGCGATAAAAGTGGGGATTAACGGTTTCGGCAGGATAGGGAGAAATTTTCTCAGGGCATCGAGAGGCATCGGCGGCATCGAGATAGTTGCGCTCAACGACCTCACGGACGCAAAGACCCCCGCCCATCCCCTTAAGGACGACTCCGTGCACGGCGTCTTTCAGGCCGATGTCAGGTCCATGGACGGCGGCATCTCCGTGGACGGCAAGGAGATAAAGGTGCTTTCGATGACCGAGCCCGAAAAACTCCCGTGGAAGGACATGGGCGTGGATGTTGTTTTGGAGTCCACTGGCAGGTTCACGGACAGGGCCGGTGCGGAAAGACACCTTAAGGGAGGGGCGAAATGGGTCGTAATATCAGCGCCTGCAAAAGACCCTGACATAACCGTGTGCATGGGCGTAAACGAAGAGACGCTCGACCCCGGAAAGCATAAGATAATCTCCAACGCCTCCTGCACGACGAACTGCCTTGCGCCGGTTGCGAAGGTCCTCCACGAGGAGTTCGGCATCCTGAGGGGGCTTATGACGACGATACATTCCTATACGAACGACCAGAGGATTTTAGACCTTCCGCATAAGGACTTGAGGAGGGCGAGGGCCGCGGCCATGAACATGATCCCCACGACTACGGGTGCGGCAAAGGCCGTGGGGCTTGTCCTTCCCGAGCTTAAAGGTAAATTGGACGGAATGGCTATAAGGGTGCCTACGCCGAATGTCTCGGTCGTAGACCTCGTGGCCGAGCTTAAGAAGGATGCGACTGCGGAAGAGATAAACGCCTCTTTTAAGCGGGCCGCGGAGGGCAAGCTCAAGGGCATCCTCCAGTATACGGAGGAGCCGGTCGTCTCCACGGACTTTAACGGAAACCCCCATTCGGCCATCGTGGACGCTACGGTTACGAAGGTGCTTGAGTCGCGGATGGCGAAGGTCATAGCATGGTACGACAATGAATGGGGCTACAGTTCTCGCGTCAGAGACCTGATTTTATATATCGCAAAGAGAGGATAAGAGATGGCAGTAAGAGGCAAGGAGGTTTTTCAGACGAGGGAGATATTCGACAGGCTCACAGTCGAGGACATCGATATAAAAGGCAAGAGGGTCTTTGTCAGGGCGGACTTCAATGTCCCGCTCGACGAAAAACTCATGATCACCGACGACAGGCGGATAAGGGCCGCACTGCCCACTATAAACTATGCGATAGACGAGGGCGCCAAGGTGCTCCTTGCCTCGCACCTCGGAAGGCCCAAGGGCAAGCCGGATGCGAAGTTCAGCCTCGCCCCCGTGGCAAAGAGGCTCCAGAGGCTTCTCAACAAGGAGGTCGTATTCGCAAGCGACTGCATAGGGCCTCAGGTGGAGGCGGCCATGCAGAAGATGCGGGGCGGAGATGTGCTCCTGCTTGAAAACCTGAGGTTCCACGAAGGCGAAGAAAAAAACGATGCGGGTTTTGCAAAGGCCCTTGCGGCCCTTGCGGATGTCTATGTTAACGATGCATTCGGGGCCGCGCACAGAAGCCATGCATCCATCGTGGGCATCCCCAAGATCCTGCCGGCGGTGGCCGGTTTCCTCCTTAAAAAGGAAATAGAGTACCTCAAGGGCGTGGTGAGCAACCCGGTGAGGCCCTTTGTGGCCCTGCTCGGGGGAGCGAAGGTCTCAGGCAAGATAGGCATGCTCGAGAACCTCAGCGACAAGGTGGACAAGGTGGTCATAGGCGGCGGGATGGCCTTCACATTCATAAAGGCAATGGGCAGTGAGGTGGGCGACTCCCTCGTCGAGCAGGAAATGATCGGGCTTGCCGGAAAGATAATAGAGACCCTCAAAAAAAGCAGGGTGAAATTCTATCTCCCCGTAGACTGCGTAATAGCGCAGAGCATAGAGCCGGGCGCGGAAACCAAGATAGTCACCACGCAGGAGATACCGAGGGGCTGGCGCGCCCTCGATATCGGCCCCGCCTCGGTCAAGCTTTTTACGGAAGCCATACAGGACGCAAAGACCATCATATGGAACGGCCCGATGGGCGTATTCGAGGTGGACGCCTTCTCAAGGGGGACCTTCGCCGTAGCCCATTCGGTTGCCGATGCGTATGCCATGACGATAGTAGGAGGCGGGGACACGGACCTTGCGGTGCACAGGGCCGGGGTTTCCGATGCCATCTCCTTCATATCCACCGGCGGGGGCGCATCCCTTCAGCTTCTCGAGGGGAAGGAACTGCCCGGGATAGCCGCCCTTACCGAAAAGAAGTCCTAATTTCGCAGGGGCTCGTAGCCCCTAAGAGACGGGATGAAACTCCCCGACCTTATGCGGCAGTTTCCTGTTGTCGGACGATAGAAGTCCCCTTTTGAACTCCACCAGCGTGGGGCTTTTGCTCTCGAACCGCTTGATGAGATAATTTGCCGCTATTTCCGGCTTGAGCATTTCGCCGCATGTGAAGATATCTACGGCCGCATATCCGTACTCCGGCCATGTGTGGATACTGAGGTGGGATTCCGCGATGACTACCATGCCGCTGATTCCGAAGGGGCTGAATTCGTGAAAGGAGACATCGATTATCGTTGCGTCGGCTTTCTTTGCCGCTTCTACCATGATATCCTTGACGCCATCGAGATTCTTGAGGGTCTCCGGGTTGCATTCCCTCAATTCGACTATGAGGTGAGAACCTAAAGCATACAATTCACGACTCCCTCCAGTCTAAATTTCAGGGCCATACAGCCCCCTTGAAACATAGAGATTACAGCAGACGGCAGGCTTTTGTCAAGACCTTCTGCTAAAATATCTCCCATGGAGCCGGAGATAATCACCGAGGATATAAAGAAGGCTCTGAAGGAGGCGTTCAAGGAGCTCAAGGCGGATGTCCCGGTCGAGATCTATATAAAGTCCGGGGAAAACGATATGTTCAACAACATCACCGTGAGCCTCCTCAAGACCTTGGGCGACCTCACCCGGAAGATAAAGCCCTCCTTTCATAAAGTCGGAGACGAGATGTCCAAAAAGCGCGGGGTCGAAAGGTCCCCCACGCTCCTCATTGCGCCGGACAAATACAATATCAGGTTTACCGGCGCGCCTCTCGGAGAGGAGGGCCGCTCGCTTGTCATGTCCATAATCATGGCGTCCGCGGGGAAAGGCATACTGCCCGAGGGGTCGTTTGGGGAGCTTAAAGAAAAGCGGCAGGTGAAGGTCTTCGTAAGCCCCACCTGCCCTTACTGCCCCCAACAGGTCTTGTATGGTGTTTCCGCCGTCATATCGAGGCCGGACCTCATATCCCTCGAGGTCATCGAGATATACGAAAACAAAGACCTTGCGGAGCGGTTCGGTGTGGCATCGGTCCCTCAGACATTCGTAAACGACATACTCGTCGGCCATGGGCTTCAGCCCGAAGATGTCTTCATAGGCGCGGTCATGGCCGCAGGATGGCCCGAGTTTGTGCCTAAGGAGGCCGCGCCGGGCGAAGCCGTCGAAAGGGACCTCGTGATAATAGGCGGGGGGCCGGGAGGCCTTACTGCCGCAATATATGCCGAAAGGGCGGGGCTTAAGACCGTTGTGCTCGAAAAAAGCGCAATCGGAGGACAGGTGGCAATCACGCCTGTAGTGGAGAATTACCCGGGCTTTACGAGGGTTGCCGGCAAGACGCTCGTTGACCTCATCGCACAGCAGGCATCTCAGTATGCGGACATCCATCAGGCGGAAGATGTAAGGAGCGTCAAAAAAACGGGCGGCCTCTTCGAGGTTAAGACAAGCAGGGGTCTTTACACGGCCAAGGGGCTTATACTCGTAACCGGCGCAAGGTCAAGGACATTGGATGTCCCGGGCGAAAGCAGGCTCTTCGGCAGGGGCGTAAGCTACTGCGCCACATGCGACGGGTACTTCTACAAAGACGGCAAAAGGGTCTTTGTAGTCGGAGGCGGCAATACCGCCCTGACCGACGCCCTCTACCTTCATAACATAGGCGCAAAGGTTACCCTCATCCACAGGAGGGACAGGTTCAGGGCCGAAGAAAGGCTCAAGGAAGGCCTCCGTGCCGCAAAGATACCCGTCTTTTACAACAGTGTCGTCAAAGAGGTCATGGGCGACAAACTCCTCGGGGCCATTAAAGTCGAGGACCTCAAGACAGGCAAGGTCGGAGAAATCCCGGCCGACGGCCTCTTCGTGGCAATCGGATACGAGCCCAATAACGAGCTGGCAAAGGCCCTCGGTCTTGACCTCGACCCGGAAGGCTATATAAAAACCGACGCCTCTCAGAGGACTTCCATGCCCATGGTTTATGCGGCCGGCGATGTTACGGGTAGCGTAAAACAGATTGCGGTTGCGGTCGGCCAGGGTGCGGTCGCCGCAACGAGCGCATTCGAGGATATCGGCGGTGGCATGGCCACTCCGCAGCGGGCACGGCCCGCGGCGACAAAAGGGGCTACGAGCTCCGGCGGTGGCACGGCCACTCCGCAAGAGGCGACGCGCCCCTCCGATATTGGGGCCGGCTCTACCGGCGGCCCGTGGTGGAGTCAACCCTAATACCCCTTGTACCTCATCGCCTTTAAAACCCGCTCCTTGGAAATCTCCTCTGCGGCCTGCCTCGGAAGGACGCCATCGGTTTTTGCCTTTTGGAGTATGAGCCTTGTATTTTTGCTCACCTTTTCCCCTATCTCGGCGAACGCCTCTTTTTCAGTCTTTTTTGCATACTCCATGGCGGCCATTATCACACCGCCTGCATTGGCTATGAAGTCCGGGACGCAGAGGACGCCTCTTTTGTGGAGCGCCTCCTCCGCATTCCTCGTAACCGGGATGTTTGCACCCTGAAGTATGAGCCTTGCTTTGACCGCATGGACATTGTCCATGTGTATGACATCCGGTGTGGCCGCCGGGATTAAGATATCGCAGTCAAGGGCGAATACATCCTCAAGCCCCATCCGCTTGCCTTTTTTGTAATTTACGACACTGCCCGTTGAGTCTTTCGTTTCGATGAGTTCTTTCACATCCATGCCGCCGGGGTTATGGATTGTGCCTTTGGTATCGCTTGCCGCTATGATTACCGCGCCCTTTTCCGCAAGGAACCTTCCTACTGCCTTGCCTACCGAGCCCCAGCCCTGAACGGCCACACGCGCACCTTTAAGCGCAGTCCCTGCATAAGGGCATGCGACTTCTGCAGAGACGGAAAGGCCGAATCCGGTTGCGCCTAACTTATCGAGGGGAAGCCCGCCTATCTCCTCCGGAAGCCCGGCCACCCTGCCGATTTCGTCCTGCACCCATGCCATTGCGGTCTCGTCGGAGCCCATGTCCGGGCCGGGTATGTATTCGGCAAGCCCGCTTATCAGCCGTGCAAAGGCCCTGAACAGCCGCTCTTTTTGGGGGTCTTTGGGGTCTGCGATAATCCCGGCCTTCCCGCCCCCGTGCGGAAGCCCCGCTATCGAGCACTTAAGCGTCATTGTGCGGGCAAGTCTTGCAACCTCCTCCATGGTTACGGCAGGCGAGACCCTTACGCCGCCGATGGAGGGGCCTAAAGCGGTATTATCCACAACGACCATGGCTCTCAACCCCGCCTTCGGCGAATAAAGACGTATGGCCTTCCGCGGGCCGAGTTCATCGAACTTTATATCGCACACGATTTATGCCTCCTTTGCCTTTTAAAAATAATATAGTATTATAATGCCATGGTCAATATATGCGTTCTTGAGAAAAACAAGGAGACAATCGGGTTCCTGAAGGGGTTTTTCAAGGGCAGGCGGGAGTATTCGGTAGGGTTTTACTCAAGCGGAAAGGAACTCAACTGGGCGCTGAAAAAGGGTTGCGATCTGCTGATAGTGGGCGCCCCCCAATGCCTCAAGGGGATAAGAAACACGAAGTGCCCGGTCATAGCCATGGTCTCCGATGTTACGAAGGGGCTTAAATGTGTGGTCGAGCAGAATATCGAAAGCTACCTTACCGCCCCGTTTCATTATGACGACTTCGAATACAAGCTCAAGACCGCTTTAGGCAAAAGGGGCCTCCTTCAGGACCTCTATAGGGAAAAGCAGGACCTCGAGGCCGTGGCCGAGCTTACATATCTCGTCTCCTCCACGCTCAACCCCAAAGAGGTGCTTTATTTCGTCGTAAAGAAACTGAGCGAGGTTATAAAGGTCACCCGGTGTTCCATCCTTAGCGTAGGCTTCGGCGAAAAAAGATACGCCACCGTGGTCTCGACATTCGAGGACTCGAGGCTCGAAGGCATAAGGCTCGACCTCAAGAAATACCCCGAAATTAAAAAGGCCCTTGCCTCGAAAAGCACCGTCGTCGTGAAGGATGCGATGTCGGACCCCCTGATGAGGCCGGTTAGAAGGCTTATAAGGCCGCTCGGCATAAGGTCCATAGTCGTTATACCGGTAATCTTCAGGGACGAGGTCATAGGGACGCTCTTTTTGAAGACATCGAGGGCTGGGCATGTATTTTTCGATAGGGAGATAAAGCTCTGTAATGCAATCGCAAAGGCGTCGGCCAACGCGCTTTATAATGCGTTCCTCTTTGAGAGGACCATGGCGGAAAAGACAAAGCTCGAAAGGCTCGCTATAACCGACTTCCTCACCGGCGTTTACAACATCAGGTACTTCTACCACAGGATCGAAGAGGAATTCGGCAGGGCCCGGAGGTATAAGGCCCCGGTAAGCGCCGTCATGTTCGATATAGACTTCTTCAAGCAGATAAACGATTTACACGGCCACAGGGTCGGGGATGCGGTCTTGAGGGAGTTCGCCCAACTCGTAAAGAGGCACACCCGCAAAAGCGATGTCTTTGCAAGGTACGGAGGCGAGGAGTTCATACTGCTTCTGCCCCATACGCCTATCGACGGCGCGGTGGCCGAGGGAAAGAGGCTGAGCAAGATAATCAAGGTGTGCGCCTTTAAGGGCATCGGCAAGAAGAGGCTCACCGTGAGCATGGGCGTTGCCTCTTCGTCCCATCCGAAGGTCAAGACTCAGGACGACCTCATAACCTTTGCGGACAACGCCCTGTTTGAGGCCAAAAAAACCGGCAGGGACAAGCTCGTCGTCTTCAAGTAGCAGCGTGATATATCCTATGGATATCCTATGGATGTGATAACCTGCCATCTCAATGCGGACTTTGACGCCTTCGCCTCGATGATAGCCGCAAAAAGGCTCTACCCTGAGGCCGAGGTCGTCTTCCCCGGGGCGCAGGAAAGAAAACTGAGGGAGTTCATCGAGGCCTTCCACCCGGTGGAGATAAAGCGGATTAAGGACATAGACTTCAAGAAAGTAAAGAGGCTCATCGTAGTGGATACGAGGTCTCCGGAGCGGATAGGGCCTTTTTCCGAACTCCTTAAAAAACCCGGGCTTAAGGTGCATATCTACGACCACCACCCGAAGGCCGAAGGGGACATAAAGGGCGATGTGGAGGTCATAGAGGAAGTGGGCGCAACCGCAACGATGCTCATTGAGGTCCTCAAAGGGAAAGGCATCAAGCTTACGCCTATGGAGGCGACGGTCCTCTGCCTCGGCATATACGAGGAAACCGGCAGTCTCGTTTTCCCTACGACCACGGAAAGGGATGTGCAGGCGGTGGCCCATCTCCTCAGAAGCGGGGCGAGCCTCAGGGTCGTCTCAAATTACATGAGGGTGGAACTGAGCCGGGAGGAGCTCGACCTTCTTAACGAGCTCACCCAGACATCGAAGGAGCTTATAATCCACGGGGTGAAGGTCAAGGTGGCAAAGGCCTCGAGGGAGGAGTATGTGGGCGATGCCGCACACCTCGCCCACAGGATGATGGACATGGAGGACATGGACGCCCTCATACTCATCCTGAGGATGGAGGGCAAGGTGCTGATGGTCGGAAGGAGCAGGGCCCCTGAGCTTAATGTGGCCGGGCTTTTAGGGGAGTTCGGCGGCGGGGGGCATCCCACTGCGGCTTCGGCCACCCTTAAAGAGCTTCCCCTTGAAATACTCGAAGAAAAGGTCGTCTCCGCGCTAAAGGCCGCGGTCAAGCCGGGCAAGGTCGCAGGCGACATCATGACGAAACCCGTGCTGACCGTAAGCCCCGAAAACACCATCAAGGAGACCGAATCCCTTATGACGAGGTACGGGGTGAATGTCCTTCCGCTTACAAAGGGCGGCAAATACAAGGGCGTAATATCCCGGGAAGTCGTAGAGAAGGCCATCTTCCACGGCTTCAGGGAAAGCAAGGTCTCGGACTTTGCGACCACCGATGTGGCGACCGTCGGGGAGACCGCCCCTGTCCGGGATATCGAGGCCGTAATGATAGAGCGAAACCAGAGGTTCATGCCTGTCATTGACGGAGAGAAGATAGTGGGCGCAATAACGAGGACGGACCTCTTGAGGGCGCTTTACGAGGAATCCCTCAGGCGGAGCAGGGTGGGGGAGCCGGAGACCGAAGGCAGGGTCCAGCCCGGCAAAAGCCTCGCACTTCTCCTTAAAGAGAAGTTCCCCGATGAGATATATTCCGTGCTCAGGCTTTCCGGGGAGATTTCCGCCTCGATGGGTCAAAGGGCATACATGGTCGGCGGCTCCGTGAGGGACCTCCTCCGCGGACAGAAGAACTACGATATAGACATAGTCATAGAGGGCGACGGCATTGCCTTTGCAAAAGAGCTTTCCCAAAGGCTCGGGGCGAAGCTGAGGACGCACGAGAGGTTCGGCACGGCCAAGCTCATAAAGGGC
>CAZPPU010000042.1:11256-11563 GCA_964588515.1 uncultured Nitrospirota bacterium | reverse complement strand
AAGGGCGATGATGTTTGCCGACCTCACGCCCCCGCCCACGAGGGCCATCTCGCCCACGATGTCGCCCTCGCCTAAACCGCCTATTTCCTTTTCTCCGGACTCCGATGCCACGGTCACCTTGACCCTGCCGTTTATTACCATATACATCTCATGCCCTACCTCGCCCTGACGGATGATGTACTCTCCCGAAGAGGCGGAGCGGATGCTCCCCAAAAGCACGACCTTCTTTGCCTGAGATTTCGTAAAGCCCTGAAAAACCGGGCTCTTCGTTATATCGCCCTTTATCTTCGTAAGCATGAGGTCCCAT
>CAZPPU010000042.1:0-11246 GCA_964588515.1 uncultured Nitrospirota bacterium | reverse complement strand
CCCATACGGAAACGAGTTGGACGGTCTCAAGCAGTATGGGCGTAACGAGCATCTCGGCAAGGAAACCAAGGAGCATGACCATGGCCGAAAGGAGCCCGAAGTGGATTGTGGGGTTGAACTGCGAAAAGGCGAGTATGGAAAACCCCACGGCAAGCGCAACCGAGCTTAAAAGCACGGGCTCGCCCTCGCCCTTCAGGCAGTTGATGGTCGCCTGCTTCTGGTCCGGGGTCTTTTTAAGCTCCTTATAATACCTTGCCATGAAGTGCGTCGTGTCGTCCACCGCTATGCCGAGCGCAATTGCGGCCACCATGCATGTGCCCGTGTTGAGCGGAATCCCGAACCAGCCCATTACGCCTAAATTAAGGAGGATGGGGATGATATTGGGGATCATGGAAAGTATGCCCGCCTTTATGGACATGAATAGAAACGCCATGACTGCAAATATGGTAAGAAGCGAGGAGATGAGGCTGGTCGCCTGCCCCTTTGCCATGTAGTCGGCGGCGTTATTTATCAATATCCCCTCGCCCGTGAACTTCACCGTGAGGTCTTTGGAGAAGTTTTTTGCGACATACGCCTTGAGCTTGTCTACCACTGTTGTTAGCTCGGCAGAGCTTGTGATGTTATGCCTTACGAGTATGCTTGCCGTGGAACAATCGGAGTCCACATAGCTCTTTGTATCTTCGTCGGTCATAAGGAGGAGATACTGGGCTATGAGGTTTTTGGAGTCGGGCACGACCTGCATCTCCTTATTGCCGCCGTTCATCTCCCGGTTCATCATCTTCATGTAGTCGGCAAGGGAGACGGACTTATCGAGCGTCCCCATAGCGTCCATATATTCCTGTAGCCCGGCTATCTGCTTGAGGACGTCCGGGTCTTTAACCTTATCTTCCTCCCCTGTCTCGACTACGACATTGAAGTTCATCGCACCGGAGAGGTCCTTATGGATGCTTGCGATGTTTTTCCTTATGTCCGTGGTTTCCTTGAAATAGCTTATGAAGTCCGTATTGACCTTCACCTTGAAGCACCCGACCACTGCCACGGCAAGGATTATCAGGGTCCAGACCGTAACCCCGGTCTTGTGCTTGACGGACAGGCCGACGAGCCAGTCCACGGCGGCGTCTATATGCTTTTTAAGGGGGTTTTTCGCCTTCTCCTCTCTGAATATCTTGGGCACCTTCATGGCCTGAAGGAAGCTCGGGATTACTATTATTGTGATGAGAAAGTTTACGGCAAGGCCGAATGTGGCCACTATGCCGAACTGCCTTAATATCGTAATCTGGTTGAACGCCAAAGACGAAAACCCAAATACCGTAGTGGCCGAGGTAAGCGTGATGGGGAGCGCGGCCTTTGCCGCAAGGTGCATGAGTGCATCCGTTTTCGCCCTCCCCTCTCTTAAGCCCTCGAAATACTCGGTTATCATATGTATGTCTTCCGTGCACCCGATTGCTATCAGGAGCGCAGGGACGATTGCCGTTACCACATTTATCGGGTATCCCATGAGGGTCATAAACCCGACGGTCGCAACTATGCTCAGGCCGCCCGTGATGATTGGAAGGACTGCGGCAGTGGAGCTCCTAAGCGAAAACAAAAGCAGTATTATGAGGAACGCCACGGAAAGCGGGGTGAGGGTCTTTTGGTCTTTTGCTATATAGGAGCTGAAGGTCACCTTTGCTATGGGGTTTCCTATCTGATAGACCCTGTAGTTTCCCTTATGCTCCCGGATGAGCCTGTCTACCTCTGCGGAGAACCTTTCGTTGAACTTCTTGTCGTCGGCCTTCTTTTCCGTAAAGATATTGATGCCGGTTATCTTCCCGTCTTTTGAGATGATATTGTTTATGAAGACATCGTTTCTCAGGGCGTCTTCTTTTATCTGTCCGAGGGCAGGCGGGTCGGAGGGTATCTCTTCGATGAGCTTGTCCGTATTGAGGAAATCCCCTTCGCCCTTAATCTTGTTTACGGTAGTGAGGCTCTGGATGCTCGTTACGCCCTCTATTTCGCCAATCTTTTCCGTGAGGGTTTGGACGAGGCCGAGCGCCTCTTCCGTAAAGACATCGCCTTCCTTGGCTTCTATCAAGACTACGGTGAGGGTGTCAGAGCCGAACTTCTATTTCACTTTTTCATAATAGAGTCTGTCCGGGTCGCCCTCCGCCATCAGGCCCTCGGCGGAGGAGTCTATCTCGACGGTCGCTATCTTCACGCATAAGAGGATCATCATGACCGTGAGTGCGGCCATGGATAAGACCGGGTGCCTTACTATCCACTGCATGAACTTAGTCATCGCTTGCTCCTATCTCCTGCGGGAGGCCTACAGGCCCCCCGCACCCCCCGTACTAATCACCTTTCAGTTGTCTCAGGCTGAAAAAGTCCTCCTTGAGGCCCTTGTTTAGCGCCCGGCTCCGGATGGAAAGCGAGGTCTGGTGCGCATCCCCGATGTCCTTCATCACTATCTCATCGCTCCGCCATACGGTGCCTGAGACCTGTTTGGGGCTCTTGCTCTCCTGAACTTTTATGAGCTTGCCCGTTTTGTCGTAGTACTCGACCTTTACCGTAAAGTGTATGTCTTTTCTCACCCAGAGCTTTCTTTTTGAGTAGCCGCTTTCCTTGGCCTCTTTGCCCTCAGGCATGGCCTCCACCATAAAGCAGTCGTTGCCTTCCACCTGCTCGCTCCCGACAAGCTCGTATTTATGGGTGGAGAGGTTTTCGGGCCTCAGGTCCTCGAAGGCGAAGTCCGTGCCCATGAACTTGGTCTTCTTGCCGCCCGATGCAATCCTCTTTTCCTTTCCAAGCTCCGGAAGATAAAGCCACTGGTCGTCTTCCCTGTCTTTTTGCTCCCATGTAAGAAGACCGGTGCCCTTGACATCCCCGGGCTTTAGAAAGACTATCATAATCTTGTTAAGCCCCCCCGCGGTCTTCATCGAATACCGGACTATCTCCCTTTCTTTTACATTGCCTTTTTTGTCCGTGAGCTTCATCTGTATGGTCTCCTGCTCGTCCGATGCCTGCTGAAGCTCCTTTTGTTTTTGCATGACCTCAAGGCCGGTCAGCCCGTATGAGAGGGCCGGTATGAGAAGCGTGAGGGCCAATGCCGGAAAGAAAATTTTTCTTGGGCGTCTCATTAAAATACCTCCTTCGGTTTTTGAATTATACAGTTTTAAATTATACACAAGCGGCCCTTAAAAATACCATGTGGCGTTCATGAAGAGCCGGTCGTTTTTCTTCCACTTCCCCCAGAAGGTGTCCTGTGCGCCGTGGAGCATGTCGAAGCCCGCCTTGACCTTTAGGCTGTCCGAGAGCTTGTATGTGAATTTGGGCTGGAGGAAGAAGTCATACTCGTCTATGTTATATGCGCCGGAGAAGGCGAACTCCGCATCCTCGTTAAACCGGGTGATTATGCTTCCAAGGAGCGAACTCTCAAACGGCCTCGTATAGGTCTTTGTGCTGTAGCGGGCCGGGTTGTCTTTTTCGTCCGTAACCTCCTCGCCTGCGTATTCGAGATAGAGGCTTATCTTTTCGACGAAGCTCAGGGGCTCGTCCCAGCTATAGCTTCCGCCTGCGATATATGAGACGAAGTCGTCGTCGTCTCCGCTTTCCGTATGCCGCCAAGCGGTCTCGGCATGGGCCTCTAACTTATCGAATGTGGTGGCAAGGGAAAACCCGTACATGCTTATCTTGTTGTATTTCGGGGTGAGATGCCGGACCGGGCCGACGAACCTTTCTTCGACCGCAGGGACGCCGTCAATCCCGTGATAGTAGGAGAGGGCCGTATCCCAACTTCCTATCGTGAGCCTCAAGCGTCCCGCTATCTGGCCCGTTTCAAGCGTATTAGGCGGCAGTTCCCTTTCCTCTACAGCCACCTGCTGGCCCGCGGGGATGGTCTGGCCGCCGACGACGGCGACATCACCCTCTACGGTGCCCGCCCACCGGTTGTCCCGCTCCGGAAGCCTGCTTGGGGTAAAAAGCGGCACATATACGATGTCTATGTTGGAATTTCCGAGCGAGTGTTCCACCGAGGCCGAGAAGACCCCTATCTTTTCCCTGTCCGGAAAGTCAAGATAGTCATATGGGTTTATGTTGTCCGTGGGGTTATAGCCTTCGGCCTTCCCCCACGAATAGACCCTCTTGCCTATATAGAAATCCGAGCGTTCCCCGGAGGCCTTGAGATAGGCCTCCCTGAGGTTTACATAATACCGCCGCTCGTCCGTTTCCTTAAGGCTGTCTATTACGCCCGCCGTGAAGTGCCTGTCGTCGGCCCTGACGACGGGGGTGAGGACGATATCCACGGGCTTTAATTTATATTTCATGTCGAGCCTGAGCCTGCCTTCGTTTGCAAAGAGCTGTGGGTCCTGCTTTGTCTTCTTGAAATGCCAGAAAAACTTGTATTCGAGGCTTCCGTTCAGGCCTTCCCCTGCAAGGGCGCAAACCGGAACGAACAAAATCAGGATAGCTAAAGCCGGGCCTCTCAGTCCCATCTTTTCAGGCGCACCTTTCCCATGTCTATTTCTATATAATGGCCTTCCCTGCCGAGCCAGCTTCCGGCGTTTGCATATGTCGTTTCCCCGTCGGAGACGAGACCGCTATGGTGGGAATGGCCGAATATGACCGCATCGAACCCCCTCGCAAAGAGCCTGCCTGCCGCGGACATGAAGGCCGGCCTGTCTATATAGTCTTTCCTCCCCCTTTTCCTGAACTGAAGGGACCTGTGGATTATTCCTTCCCAGAGGGGGAAAAACCTCGGAAAGAGCTTTACGCAAAGCCCGCTCATCTTCGTGAGCTGGACATACAGTCCGGGGTGGTAGAGGAAGAGGCGGTCGTAGAGATGGCCGTGCTCTATGTGTATGCGCCGGCCGCCTGAGACGACATCCAAAAAAGGCACGACGGTGAAGACCCCACTGCCCTCGAGGAAGGCCTCGAAGTAAAGGTCGTGGTTTCCGACCACATAATATATCTTGATGCCCTTGCCGGAAAAAAAATCCCGGATGCGCTCTATTACCGGCGGCAGGTCGTTCATCAGCCTTGGGAATGATAGGTGAAGGAGGTCCAGCCCGTCTCCGTTTATGCAGAGGCTCATGTCCCGTCCCGAGAGGTATTCCAAGAAGGAGTTGAAGCTCCTGCCTTGAAGAAAAGAGGGGTTCCCCAAGTGCAGGTCGGATATGACGCAAAGGCGGTCTTCGTTTACGAGGGTAATCGGCCTGCTCATCAGGGCTTTTTCATGAATTCGGTCTCTGCCTCTATAGTGTCGGCCTCCGGGCGCATCCCACCGGTCCGGCTCAGGAGTTTTTCGTTAAGCGCCCTTACCCTGCCGCTTAAGCTCTGCATTATGGTGAAGGCGAATGTCGGGTCTTTCCGTATCTTCATGAGGAAACTTCCGGCGTTGAGCACCAAAAGGCGTGTCTCCTCCCTTGCCACGACGGTGGCCGACCTTTTCAGGCCCTCGAGTATGGACATCTCTCCGAAGAAATCCCCCCTGCCCAGGGTGGCAAGGGCCACGCCCCCCTTCAGGACATCCACCGCACCCTTCTGGATTATGAACATCTCCCGTCCGGAGTCCCCCTCTTTGATGATCACATCGCCTGTCCGGTATGCCCTCTCTATGTCTTTTTCGCTCCACATGGGTGTCAATCAAGTATAGGGAAAGGGCCGGAAAAGGTCAAATCGGCAGTTCCCGGAGGATATCCACACCCCTCGATGTGCCGATTCTTGCCGCACCCGCCTCTATGAAGGCAAGGGTCTCTTTAAGCGTCCTTATCCCGCCTGCGGCCTTTATGAGCACGGCCGGGGCCGCGCCCCTTTCAACGACCGACCTTATCAGGCTTATGTCTTCGAGCGTAGCGCCCGCAGGGCCGAAGCCCGTCGAGGTCTTTATGAACGATGCGCCCGCCCCGATAGCGGCCTCCACGGCCTTTATCTTTTCTTCCCTTGTCAGATAACAGCACTCTATTATCGCCTTATGGACAAGCCCCTTGGTGGCAGATATCACATCCCGGAGGTCCTGTCTTACGGCCTGCCAGTCGCCCGATTTCGCCCTGCCTATGTTCATAACTATGTCAAGCTCGTCCGCGCCGGAAAGCCCTGCCTGCATCGCCTCACGGACCTTCACCCCGGTGAATGTAAAACCAAGGGGAAACCCTATCACAGTTGTGAGCAGGCGTGTTTTTAATCGTTTTTTGGCAGTGCCTATCCAAGAGGGGGCCACGCACACGGAATGAAACCCGTAGTCCTCGGCCTCATCGCAGAGCCTTATTATTTCGGACTCCCCCGCATCCGGCCTCAGAAGCGAATGGTCTATAAAACCTGCCAACTTCCGCTTATCCATCGAATCCCCAGATTGACGGCCCCTCTGCCTTTATACCGGCCACATATGCCCGGACCTCTTCCCTGTATGCCTTGAGAAGGAGCCTGGTAAGCTCCCCTACCCTGAAGGGCCGGCCGTCAACGCCCTTGACCGGCATGACCTCCATAGTCGTATTCGTTAGGAAGACCTCCCCTGCCCGGTAAATATCTTCTTTTGTGAATTCCCCCTCTTTGACCGTAAGCCCCTCCCTGAGGGCAAGGTCAAGCACAATGCCCCTTGTGATGCCGTCAAGCAGGCCGCATTCAAGGGACGGGGTGCAAAGGGTTCCGTCTTTCTCGAAAAAGAGATTGCATACGGTGCCCTCCGTAAGATTGCCCTGTGCATTGAGCATGAGGGCCTCGTACACGCCCGACTTCAGGGCCTCCACCTTTGCGAGTATGTTGTTCAGGAAGCTGAGGGATTTTATCTTGGGGTCGAGGGCCTCCTTGAGGTTCCTCCTCGTTTGCGGGATTATTGCGCTTATGCCTTCTTCATAAAACGCCTTTGGATACCCTTTCAAGGGCTCTACTATGATGAGCAATGTGGGGTTGGGGCAGAGTTCCGGGTCGAGGCCGAGGGGGCCTTGACCACGCGAGATTGTAAGCCTCACATATGCGTCCCGGAGCTTGTTCGCCGAGAGGGTTTCGTAGAGCCTGCCCTTCAGGGATGCGATGTCGCCGGGCACATCGAGCCCTACGAGGGATGCCGAGCGATAGAGCCTCCCGATGTGCTCATCAAGCCTGAAGACGACCCCGTCATAGACACGCATGGTCTCGTATATGCCGTCCCCGTAGAGGAACCCGTGGTCGAAGACCGAGATGCGGGCCTCGTGAGCCGGAACGAGCTTGTCGTTTAGGGATACATACATGGGCATGGGCTAATTATATCATTAAATCAATTCATTTGATTTTAGGGCTTGATATAGGATAAAATTTATGCGCCGATGAAAATCTTTCCTAAAACGACGGACTTCTTTGAGCTTTTCGACAGGGCCTCGGAAAACCTCACGAAGGCCACATCCCTGCTCATCTCCTTCATGGAGGACTTCGAGGACAGCCAGAAAAAGGCCAAGGAGATTTACGATGTGGAGCAGGAAGGAGACATGCTCACCCACGACATAATGAGGAAGCTCAACAAGACCTTTCTGACGCCCATAGACAGGGAGGACATACATGCCCTTGCCTCCCGGATGGACGATGTCCTTGACCTCATATGGGCCTCGGTGGACAGGCTCATAGTCTTCAGGATAGATAAGCCCACGGATGCGGCCGTGAACCTTGCAAGGGACCTCCATGCCACAACGGAGGTCATCCGGAAGGCGATAAAGGAACTCCGCACGAAGCAATATGCCCGCGTGCAGGAGCACTGCATAGAGATAAACAGGTTGGAGAACCGTGTGGACAGGGTCTTCAGGGACGCCTTGGGCGGGCTTTTTACGGACTTCGCCAATGACCCCCTGATGGTCATAAAGTGGAAGGAAGTCTACGAGCACCTCGAGGACGCATCCGACAGGTGCGAGGATGTGGCGAATATACTTGAGGCCATAGTCCTCAAGTACGCCTGATGACCGGGGAATTTTCGTTAGCCCTTATAGCCGTCCTCTTTTTGGTTTTAGCCGCCGAATTCGTAAACGGCTGGACCGACGCCCCAAATGCAATCGCAACCGTGGTTTCAACGCGGGTGCTGAGTCCGCAGAAAGTGGTCATCATGGCGGCCGCTCTCAATATCTTAGGGGCGATGTCCGGCACTGCGGTTGCCGCCACGATAGGCAAGGGCATAGTCAAGCCCGAGGCTATAAACCTCGTTACCGTCGGGGCCGCAATGACCGGGATAATCTTCTGGAGCACGCTTGCATGGCGGTTCGGACTGCCCACGAGCGAAAGCCACGCCCTTGTCTCCGGTCTTGCGGGCGCGGGGATTGCCACCGCAGGGCCGTCCGTCCTTCTCTGGGCCGGATGGAAAAAGGTTCTCATCGGCCTTTCTTTCTCGACATTTTTAGGGTTCGGCGTAGGATGGGTTTTAATCATGCTCATTTCCCGAGCCTTCCGGAATGTAAGCTCCGGAAGGGCGCGCAAGACATTCGGGAGACTTCAGATGCTCTCTGCGGCCTTCATGGCATTCAGTCACGGAAGCAACGACGGGCAGAAATTCATCGGCGTCTTCGCCCTGAGCATGGTCATCGGAGGCGTCATGCCGGAGTTCAAGGTCTCATGGGAGATAATACTTATTTGTTCGGCGGTGATGGGAATCGGCACCTCGATAGGCGGATGGCGCATCATAAGGACGATGGGGATAAAGATGGTGAAGCTCGAGACCTATCACGGGTTTGCCGCAGAGACCGGCGCCGCCACATGCATAGAGCTCGCATCGCGCCTCGGCATCCCCTTGAGCACAACCCATACCATCAGCACGAGCATCATGGGCGTAGGGGCTTCCAAAAGGCTCTCTGCCGTCCGATGGGGCGTGGCGGGCGAGGTCGTAACCGCATGGATACTGACCTTCCCTGTTTGCGGGATTATCGCATTCCTGACGGCCACGCTCATGAAGTGGCTTCTATAACCCCTTCCATCCCTTTTCCCATCTCTTTTCAATCCGGCCCTATTTCTGTATCATAGTGTGATGGACTACAGGCTTACCGAAAAAGTAAAAGCCGCGGGTTGAGCCGCAAAATTGGGTCCGGCGGACCTCGAAGAGATAATAAAGGCGCTTGAGCCTGAGAGAAACCCCGCGGTCATTGTCGGCCCGGGGGACGACGCAGGGGTCTTTGCGCTTTCCCCGGGACATGCAATAGTAGAGACCGTGGATGTAATAACGCCGGTCGTCAACGACCCCTTCACATTCGGTGCGGTCTCGGCGGTAAACTCCCTGAGCGACATATATGCCATGGGAGGGCTTCCCCGCACCGCGCTTGCCGTACTGGGGTTTTCCTCGTGCGATTACGAGCCCGAAGTCATAAAAGAAATCCTGAGGGGCGCGGCGCATGTCCTCAGGCAGGCCGACACAGCCTTGCTGGGAGGGCACAGCTTCGAGGATGCGGAGCTCAAGTTCGGGCTTTCGGTTACGGGGACGATAGACAGGGCGCGCATCCTCAGGGCATCGGGCGCAAGGCCGGGAGATATCCTCATCCTTACAAAACCCATCGGGGTGGGCATTCTTTCCACCGCACTTAAGGCAGGAAAGCTCACCGACAAAAAGATGAAGCCCGCCATAGATTCCATGCTCACGCTCAACGACCGGGTCTCGCAAGCCGCACTTAAGGCGGGGGCGTCTGCGGCTACGGATGTTACGGGCTTCGGCCTCCTGGGCCACGCCTTTAATATGATAAAAGGCTCATCCGTGGACTTCGAGATAAAAGTAAAAGATGTCCCGGTCTTCCCAATGGTGCGGGATTTCCTCTCATCGGGCCTCATCCCGGAGGGCGCATACAATAACCTCAAGTTCCTTGAGAAAGTCATAGAAAAGGGAAAGACATCCGAAGACGAAAGGCTTCTTCTAAGCGACCCTCAGACCTCGGGCGGCCTCCTCATCGCCCTGCCCGAGGCGTCAGCGTCAATGACGCTTTTCAAGGAGGCGATGGGAACTCAGTCCTTCGGCGTTATAGGCAGGGCCGTCAAGGGCAAAGGCAGGCTCAGGCTCGTTTAAGGTTTCATATGCCTTATCATCCTGCCTTCCACCATGTAAACGACCATCTCGGCGATATTGGTCGCATGGTCTGCGATGCGTTCGAGGTATTTGGAGATGTAGGTTATCTTCACGGCCCTCGAAGTCGCCCTCGGGTCCTGTATCATGAAAAACAATAGCTCGTTGAATATCTGCACGGTGAGGGCGTCCACCTCGTCGTCCCTCTTTATGACATCGTATGCGGCGGTCGCATCCTTCCTTATGAAGGCGTCAAGCACATCTATGAGCATGCCCCTTGCAATCCCGGCCATCCTCGGTATGTCTATATAGGGCTTAAGCGGCGGCTCCTCGTTGAGCTCTACGGCCCTTTCGGCTATGTCCTCGGCAAGGTCGCCCATCCTTTCGAGGTCCGTGGTAATCTTCATGGCCGTAATGAGGAACCGGAGGTCGTGCGCCTTGGGCTGTCTGATGGCTATGAGGCGGACGCCTTCTTCGTCTATCTCGACATCGTAGGAGTTGATTTCGCGGTCCCTCCGTATGACCTCCCTCGCAAGGCCGCTGTCCCTTTCGACGAGGGACTTTATCGAATCCCGCACGGCGGCGTCCACTAAAAGGCCCATCTTGAGTATCTTCTCTTTGAGGGCCGCAAGCTCTTCGTCGAAAATGCCCATCAGCCGAACCTCCCTGTTATGTAGTCCTCCGTGAGGCGGTTGGAGGGGTTTGTGAATATCCTGTCGGTCGTATCGTATTCTATCAGTTCGCCGAGGAGGAAAAACCCGGTGCGGCTTGAGACCCGTGCGGCCTGCTGCATGTTGTGGGTGACTATGACGACCGTATAGTCCCGTTTGAGCTCCACTATCAACTCTTCTATCTTGGCGGTGGCTATGGGGTCAAGCGCGGAGCACGGCTCGTCAAACAGCATGACCTCCGGCTCCACGGCTATGGCCCTTGCGATACAGAGCCTCTGCTGTTGCCCCCCCGAAAGGCCGAGCGCGGAGTCCCCGAGCCTGTCTTTGACCTCGTCCCAGAGTGCGGCCTTCCTCAGACTCTCTTGGACTGCGCCGTCAAGCACGCCCCTTCCGGTTATGCCCTGAATCCTAAGGCCGTAGGCGACATTTTCATAAATGCTCTTAGGGAATGGGTTGGGTTTCTGGAATACCATCCCTATCCTTCTTCTCAGGTCTATGACATCCGTCTGCCTCGAATAGATTTCCGAGTCCTTGTAAAGGACTTCCCCTTCGAGCCTGAAAACCGGTATTAGGTCGTTCATCCGGTTTCAGCACCTGATGAATGT
>CAZPPU010000041.1:8443-11752 GCA_964588515.1 uncultured Nitrospirota bacterium | reverse complement strand
CAAGGGGCGGGCGAAAGGATATCTGCTGTTCGGCGGAGGCCGTAAATGCGGCAAGGGAGACCGCAAGACAATTAGGCATCCCTCACACGGCAGTCAACCTGAGAGAGGAATTCATGGGGCTTGTGATAGAGCCGTTCTTAGAGGCATACCGGATGGGCCTTACCCCCAACCCCTGCATCCTCTGCAACCGCCATATAAAGTTCCCCTATCTGATAAAAGAAGCCGGAAGAAGAGGCGCAGGGTTTATCTCGACAGGGCACTATGCGCGGGTTGAGGACGGTCTTCTCAAGAAGGGTCTCGACCCTGCCAAGGACCAGTCCTATGCCCTCTATGCCCTGAGGGAAGAAGAACTCCGGAGGCTCCTCCTCCCGTTGGGCGGTCTGAGAAAGGCCGGGGTGAGGGCCATGGCGGAGGCCCTCGGGCTTCCGTCCGCAGGAAGGCCCGAAAGTCAGGAGATATGCTTTGTAGGCGATATGAAATGCAATGACTTCCTCGGCGGTCTTTTGCCCGATGCCGAAGGCCCGGTCATCGGCCCGGAGGGCAATGTCATAGGAAAGCACAGAGGGCTTTACCGCTACACAATCGGGCAGAGGAAGAGGCTCGCGGTTTCAAGCCCGACGCCTCTTTATGTAACCCGCATAGACCCGGTAGAAAACGCCGTCCATGTCGGGCCGAAAGAGATGGCATATAGAAAAGAATTTCCCGTAAGTGATTTGAACCGGCTGGGGCCCGTGGCCCCCTTCAGAGCGGGCGTTAGAGTTCGCAGTATGATGAAGCCTGCCCCTGCAACTATTTATATGACCGGGGAGGGTTCGTGCCGTGTGGTCTATGACAGCCCCCAGTGGGCGCCTGCCCCGGGACAGTCTGCGGTATTTTACGAAGGCGAGGTCGTCCTCGGCGGCGGGGTCATTTGCCTTTAAACAGGCCGCCCTCTTTGCCCGGAATGCCTAAATGGGAGTACGCCTTTTCCGCGGCCTTTCTTCCCTGCGAGGTGCGCACGATGAACCCTGTCTTAAGGAGATAGGGCTCAACGACATCTATGAGGACATCGGCCTCTATCTGGAGTGTTGCGGCAAGGGCCTCTATGCCTGCCGGGCCGCCCTTATAGTTTTCAATCAGTGTGCGGAGGAGCTTCCTGTCCGTCTCGCCCAAGCCGCATTCGTCTATGCCTTCGAGCCTGAGGGCGGAGACCGCAACATCATTTGTGATTTTGCCTTTCGCCCTCACCTCCGCATAGTCCCTTACGCGCTTGAGCAGGCGGTTTGCGATCCTCGGAGTCCCGCGCGCCCGCCTTGCCATCTCGAATGCGCCGCCGGGCTCGATTTCGATATTGAGTATGCCTGCCGAGCGGAGGATTATCCGCACGAGGTCGTCTTCACCGTAGAAGTCGAGGTCCCTTGTGATGCCGAACCTCTCCCTGAGGGGCGCCGAAAGCAGTCCCGCCCTGGTCGTTGCGCCTATGAGGGTGAACCGTTCGAGCCTATAGCGGTGGGTCCTTGCGTGCACACCCCTGTCGAATATGAAGTCCACGGCGAAGTCCTCCATCGCCGGGTAGAGGAACTCCTCCACGGTCCTCGGGATTCTGTGGATTTCGTCTATGAAAAGGACATCGCCCCGTTCCAAGTTTGTGAGGACGCCCATGAGGTCCCCGCCTTTTTCGAGGGCAGGGCCGCTCGATGTCACAATCTTCGTGCCCATCTCCGCGGCTATGATATGGGCGAGGGTGGTCTTTCCGAGGCCGGGGGGGCCGTTAAAGAGTATGTGTTCGAGGGGCTCTTGCCTCTTGAGCGCGGCCTCTATTGCGATATTGAGGGTTTCGACGACCTGCCCCTGGCCGATGTATTCGGAGATGCGTCCGGGCCTCAGGCTGAGCTTGCCCTCCTCATCGAGCGGGCTTGTCTTTCCGATAATGTCCTGCTCGTATATCATTTCCTGAGCCCCCGGTAGACCTCTTCAAAAAGAAGCTCGGCGGAGCTTATGGAGGGGTTGCGCTTGATGCCTTCGTCTATGAGCCTCCGGGCCTCGGCGGGCTTATGCCCCAATTGTTTTACGAGGACATGCTCGACATCCCTTGTGAAGTCCGCGGGCGGGGCCCCTGCCGCCGCCTCCGCCTCCGGGAGGAGGGCGTACTTTGCGGCCTTGCCTTTTAGCGCGGCTATTATCTTTTCCGCCTTTCTTTCGCCTATGCCCTTAAGCGACCGGAGGGCCTTGGAGTCCTTGTCCTCTATATGGCGGGCTATCTCCCTTATGGGCTTCGTGAGGGCCCTGATTGCAAGGGTCGGGCCGATGTCTTCGACCGAGATGAAGAGCTCGAAGAACTCCTTTTCGAGGCCGGTGGGGAAGCCCACGAGAACGGGCTTGGGCTGGCGCTCGGTCTGGTTATAGGATACATAAAGCTCAAGCCGGTCGTCCTCGTTCTTTGTCCTTTTAATCTCGTTCATCACATAAGAAGGGATGAGGACCTCGTAGCCGATGCCCCCGACAAGGAGTGTAAGCCGGTCTTCGTATATCGCCTTGAGTTCGCCGCTTAGATAGCTTATCAAGAAAGGGACCTCCTCATATATGCGGTGAGGGCCACGGCGAGGGCGTCGGATGCGTGAAGACTGCCGATGCCTTCTATACCGAGCGTCCTTCTTACCGCATCGCCCAACTGTCTTTTGCCTGCGCCGCCCCAGCCCGTAAGAGAGTTCTTGACCGCCCTCGGAGCGAATTCGACGACCGGGACGGAGTTCCGGCTTGCGGCAAGGTAGACGACGCCCATTACCCCGCCAAGGAGAATGCCCGCCCTCGGATATCTTACCGAGGAGTAGACATCCTCCATTGCGACGATGGAGGGCTTTAGCTCCTCTATCAGGCGCATGAGGTCCGAATGGATGAGCGTGAGCCTTCCGGAGATATGCATGCCTGTGGGCGTTTTTATATAGCCGCACTTAAGAAGACCCGGCCTTTTGCCGGAAACTATTGCGCCGAAGCCGGTGCTTGCAAGACCGGGGTCTATCCCCAAAATGACCGGGCTACTTCCTTCCCGGAGCCTCAAAGAGCAGTTCCTCGACCATCTGGCAGATGACATGCCCTAAGGTCATGTATGTCTCCTGAATGCGGGGCGTGTTGTCCGAGGGGACGACGAATGCATAGCCGACCTTCCCGGCAAGTTTTTCGCCTTTAGAGCCGGTGAATGCGATGGTCTTCAGTTTCTTTCTTTTTGCGGCGTCCACGGCCCTCAGGATGTTGGGCGAGGTGCCGCTTGTGCTTATCGCCACGGCTATATCGCCCTCTTCGCCGAGGGCCTTTATCTGCTTTGCAAAGACC
>CAZPPU010000041.1:7804-8433 GCA_964588515.1 uncultured Nitrospirota bacterium | reverse complement strand
GCAAAGACCTCGGTGTAGTCGTAGTCGTTTGCGATTGCAGTAAGGACCGCCGCATCCGCGCCGAGGGCGATTGCGGGCAGGGCGGGCCTGTCCCTCTTGAACCTGTTTACGAACTCCGCGGCTATGTGGGACGCATCCGAGGCGCTTCCGCCGTTTCCGAAAATCAGGAGCTTCCTGCCCTCGCTGAATGCGTCCGCTATGAGTCTGGAGACCTCGGCTACGGCATCGGCGTTTTCCTTTGCGAACTTCTCTTTCACGCCGATGGACTCCTCGAATATCTTAAGTATCTTCTGTTTCATAAAGGGGTTATGCTTACTATGAGGGAGTCCTCGGCCTTCTTGATGCTGTATTTGACCTTGGCGGGCAGAAGCTCAAAGAGTATGTCGAGCTCGCCTTCCTCCGCGCCCTTTCTTACCTTCACCTCCCCTATGAATGCGGACTTGAATTTAGGGGTCTCTTTGAGCCTGCTCTGGGCGGGCCTGAGCCTGAGCCTGACCCAGTCCTTTCCGCCGGAGGACTCAAGCGCCTCATGGAACTTAAGTGCGCCCGCTATGCCCGGTATCTTCACTATGAAAAGCGCCGTGTCCTTGTCCTCAATCACGCTTATGCCGGAAACATCGAAGACCTTA
>CAZPPU010000041.1:0-7794 GCA_964588515.1 uncultured Nitrospirota bacterium | reverse complement strand
TTTCTTTACAGGCGCTGCCTCTTTCTTTGGAAGAGCCCTCCCCTTTTTGGGGGGGGCCACCGGCCCCTCGGCAGGGGTTACCTTCATCGGCATAGTCTCCCCTTTAGAGAGGACGGATGCAAGAATGCTCAACGCCTCGGCCCTGTCATACGAAATGTCCGCAGACGCCGTGCCGTCCGTAAACTCCGATGCCTGGACGGTTGATGGGTTCAGTGTCCCTCCCCCCGAAGGCTTAATCGCGACATCCCCGCCCCTCAGGTTATAGTCCCTGATGACATTGTCGAACCTGTCGTATGCGGTAATCTTAACCTTGAACTTCTGTCCTGCGACGGCCTCCTCCGGGGTCTGGATTACAAACCGCTCGATACCCGACGCCCTCACCGTGAGGGCTGGGCCCTGACCGCTTGCGGCCCCTCCGTTTTCGCCTGCGCTTATCGTAATGTCTTCGGCCTTCTCATACACGAAGGCCGCCCTCGCAGCGCCGTATGACGAATAGTTATAAACGATGTTTTCATATGCATCCAGCGCAGTGATTACCGCCTCAAAGGGTTTCCCTGCCTCGGCCTCTTCCGGGAGGCTCAGGCCGAAGCGGCTGAGGGCGGCGGGGGTTATCGTTATATCCGGAGTGCGGCCGCTTATTCCGCTTACCATATCTTTAAGCTCGATAGCCGCAGGGCCGGTCTTTTCCGCAGTAAGGCCCATGACGGAAACGCCGTCTTTGAAGCCCGAAAATGAGATGTCTCTAAGCTCCGCACGCCCTACGGAGGAGACCCTTACATCCTTGCTTATGGATTCGTCCTTGACGATATTGCCGAAGGCGTCCCTTGCCGAAACCTTTATCTCGAAGGGCTTCCCTGCCTGCGCGGTCTCCGGCGCCTTTATATCGAACCGGGCAAGCCTGTTGGGAGAGATTGAAATCTCCTTCGTATGAAGAGGGACGGTGCCGCCGACTTCATAGACCGAAAGCGTTACGACTTCCGCCTTTGTGTCCACGACCGTCAAGCTTGCCGAGCCCCCTACGAAGGAGACCGCCCTCAAGACATCGGGCCGCGCAGACGCCGAGCCGGTCACGGAAATCCGCAAGTCCTTTCCCGTCTCCGGGAAATTCGTGATGAGGTTTCCGTATGCGTCGTAGATATGGAGCCTGACGGTAAACTCCTCACCGGCGCGGACGCCCGCCGTCACATCGACCGTGAAGTGGTCGAGCTTGCCGGGCTTGACTACTATTGCATGGGAAACGGAAAGGAGCGTCATCGAAATCACTACCGGGGCAAGGGCCCGTCTCAAGAAGCCGGATTTCATAATTACCCCCTTTTCTTTTATGCTATGAATATACTAATTTACTCCTGCCAATGTAAAGGGCAGAGGCGACGGTTTGGAGCCGTCCATACATATAGCTTAAATGTCATGGGTGGTTCTGTCAACCCGCAACGGTCAAAACCGGAATACAATTTGCTTGCCGTTACAATTTTAGCTCGAAATTTTAGCTTGACAAAACGACCGCCCCACTGATATTTTAGCATGGTCGTTCTAACGGGCTTTATATCTGCAATACAGAGATTTAAAAGAAAGGGGGGAACATGACAAAAGCGGAATTGGTCGATAAGGTAGCCTCTAATGCCGGGCTCAGCAAGGCGGATGCGGGCAAGGCCATCGACTCCACGCTCGATGCCATCAAGGCAGGACTAAAAAAGGGACAGAAGATTACGCTCGTCGGATTCGGGACTTTTTCGGTCTCAAAGAGAAAGGCAAGAAAAGGCAGAAACCCAAAGACCGGCGAAGAGATAAAGATCCCGGCCACCAAGGTGCCGAAGTTCACGGCGGGCGGAGTGCTTAAAGACGCAGTAAGATAACCCGAAAAAGAACAACCCGGATAAGAAATCATAAGGGCGGCTTGGGCCGCCCGTTTTTCCCGTAACCCCTATAACGGAGGGGTTCGTAGCCCCTATAACGCAGGGGTTCGTAGCCCCTATAACGCAGGGGTTCGTAGCCCCCTTTACTTCCGCCGTCCATCTGCTATCCTTTAACCGAGGGAATCTTTAAACCGTGGAAAGGAGGGCGGTATGCTCGTTGAGTTCAGCATCGTACCGGTGGGCGAAGGGAGCAGTATCGGGGAACAGCTTGCAAAGGTCCTCAAGCTCGTGGACGAAAGCAAGCTACCCTACAAGGTCAACCCGATGGGCACGGTCGTAGAAGGCGAATGGGACGAGGTCATGAAGCTCGTCAGAAAATGCCACGATGCGGTCATGAAAGGCGGCGAAAGGGCCATCACCACAATAGCCGTGGACGACAGGAAGGACAAGCCAAACAGGCTCGAAGAAAAGGTCAAGTCCATAGAAAGAAGGCTCGGCAAGGAACTGCGGAAATAATCAAAACAGCCGGACCTCGACAAGCTCGCCCTCGGAAAGGCCCTGTTTTCCGGGCGGCACGGAAACGATGCCGTCTGCCCGGACAAGCGTCCGGATAAGCCCGGACTTCCCGAGCACGGGTGCGGCAAGCCACCTCCCGTCTGCAAGCTCAAGCGAGACCCTGAAAAACTCCTGCCTGCCCGGGGTCGAGCGTATGGCCTTCGTGAGGGTCGCGGTTACGACGCCGGAGGCGTATTCGTCCCACACGCCCGAAAGCAATCTCAGGGCGGGCCTGACGAACACCTCAAAGCAGAGCATGACAGCCGCAGGATGCCCGGGAAGGCCGAACACGGGTTTGCCCCGGATTTGCCCTGCAATCGCAGGCTTGCCCGGCTTCATTGAAACACCGTGGAAAAACAACTCCCCCATCTCCTTTATGACCCCTGCTACGAGGTCCCTCGTCCCGACCGAGCTTCCGCCCGATATGAGCGCCATATGGGAATCCCCAAGCGACGCCTCAAGCGCATCCCTTATAAGGCCGTAGTCGTCTTTAACAATGCCCCTTTGGATTGCAATGCCACCTTCCCTTTCTACGAGCCCGGAAAGGGTAGATGAGTTCATGTCCCTCACGAATCCCGGGCGTAAGGGGCTTTCAGGCGGCAGGAGCTCGTCTCCGGTTGCGATGATGGAGACGACCGGCCTTTCATGGACGAAGACTTCTACGATGCCGAGACCGGCAAGCGCGGCCACATCCTGCGGCCTCAGCCTCCTCCCGTGGGGAAGGACGATTTCGCCCTCCTTGAAATCCTCCCCTTTCGTTATGACATTTTCACCGGGTGCGGCCGGTTTCTGGACTTCGATAGTCTTCGCATCGAGCCTCTGGGCATGCTCGAACATCACAACCGCATCGGCGCCTTCCGGGAGCATCCCGCCCGTGGGGATGACTGCGGCCTCGCCCCGTTTGAGCCCGAACTCCGGGGCAGAGGCCATCCAGACCTCGCCCGCGAGGCTCAGGTAACAGGGCATGCCGAATGTATCTTCCGCAACGACCGCAAAGCCGTCCACCGTGGAGCGTGAAAAAGGCGGAAGGTCTTCGGGCGAAAAGACATCCCTCGAAATGACCCTTCCCGCGCAGGGCCGGACGGTTTCTTCTTTTAGAGAGGGGCGGATGCTTTCTTTAACGAGACTCAGGGCCGATTCGAGGGAGATGGTCTCGTCTCTGCCCAGCATGTCTTTCATCGGATTAAAGACCGGCTGTGAGGATTCCGGTAAGGATACGACTTTTCTTCTGCCTGCCGATGGGGTCGAGCTTGAGGACTTCAGAGCGTTTTCCGTTTTTTAGGACATCCATAATCCTGTCGAGCGATTCCTCGCGAAGGCCCTCTATGGCCGGGACCGCTACGACCCGGCTGACAGGGCTCACCGGTCGCACCCCGTTTAAGCCGGAAAGCATGACAATCCCCTTGAATATCCGCCTGTTGGTCTTGAAGGAAAACAGGACGCAATCGAGGGACCTCTCAAGGAACATATCGTTTCTATCCTGAACCCTCTTTTCGATGTTTACCGCTTCTTGCCAGTATGCAAGGTCCAAGATGCCGTCCGCCTGGATTTCCATGTACATATGCCTGAGGTTGCCCCTGCCCGCATAACGGTTATGGGCGGAGGTATCGGCCGCAAGGTGGCACATGTAGCCGTATGAGAAGGCCCTCTCGGAATCCGTTTCCGAGGACTCAAGGAGACTCAGCGCCAAATCCCAGCTATGGGTGCTCTTTTTTACGGGCATGTACTTCTTGCCCAATATCATGTCCGCCATCAGGTTTCCGTAAAGGAAGTCCTGCCTGTAGCGTCTGAGGAGCCCGAGCACGCCCGCCGAAAGCAGGGGCGCAAGATGGAAGACCTCGGTGCCGAGGTAGACATGGGTGAGCGGCCCCCACGCAAATGCGCTCGACGGCACGAGGACCGCCATGGCTACGATTAAAATCCGGAAAAGCACTATCTAAATTATATCCCAAAAACAGGGATAATGACAACCGGAATTTTTACAGCCGCATGGATACACGCATCAAGTATAGAGCGCATCGAGGAGATGATGAAGGAAAGGGAAGCGGCTTAGAGTGAAGGAAAGATTCTTGACAGTACCTTCCATCACCGATACTCCAAGACATACATCGTCTTATCTCTTTTTTTAAATGCCTTTAAAAGCTCAAAGCCTTCATATCGTACTAAACCGCGAGGCGTTTTTATTGTAAATTCTCCAATAGCAAATATTCCTTCAAATCTTTCATCCGGTCCGGTATATGTGCAGCATATCTTTGCCACTTTAATCGTCTCACCCGGAGCTAAGGTCAATTCTATTTCACATTTATCCTTATCATATTTGTATTCCTCGGGCCGAAGGCTTCTACAATTACCTCCTTCTTCTTTACATATAGAAATTTCTTTCGATTCATCACAGGCAGGTGCATCAGGTTTGAGATTTTGATACTGCTTGTATCGGTAAGTTAGAACAATAGGATTATCCGACTTGTTTACAACATAAAAACTCGTTAGCCACGAGCAGGATGCAAGGTAAATGACCGATGCAAGCGTTATAAACATTATAAGCAATTTCCTCATAACTGTCCCCTCCTTTAGTTGAGGTAGTAAGGACTCCGTTGCATTATACTAAGCATCCGCCTCCTCCCTGTCAAGACTTCCATGCTGTGAAATTCTGTCCCGGACTTTTTTACTTCAGCAGTCTAAGAAACTCGTCGACGCTCATACCGGAGTTGCGGATAAGAGCACGCAGGGTGCCTACGGATAGTTCTTTGTGTTGAGGAATGGAAAGATTAACTCTGCTTTCTGATCCTCGGCCCAAAGCCATGCAGTAATGGCTTCCTTGATGTTCTCAAGAACTTCTTTTTCGTCCTTGCCCTGAGATACACAGCCGGGCAGCGCAGGCACCTCGGCAACTATCCAGTTATCTTCTGCTTTTTCAAGCACAACATGGAAAATCATTCCCCTTGCCTCCTCTTGAATATCAGCTACATTATAACAAATCTCGCATTCTTCCGAACCCGCCCACCCACCGGGGGCACGGCCCCCCACGATATCATAGGGGGCTTGCGCCCCCCATATGACCCCACCTTCATCCTCCGTTGCCTTGGCTAAGGAGGATTCCCTCCCCTTAACTTAAGGGGAGGCGAAGGTGGGGTTAAAAAGGTTGATTATTAAAGCAAAAAGGAGGCCTTTGTATTATAATAAACCGCCATGCAAAAGACGATGCTCGCAATACTTAAGGTGCTTGAAAAAAACAGGGAGAGGATCTTAGGCTCGCGGGAGATAGCAAGGCAACTGAGGCCGCTTGGCATAGAGCTCACGGAGAGGACCGTAAGGTACCACCTCAAGATACTCGACGAACGGGGACTGACGAATGTCTACGGCAAGGAAGGCAGGAAGATAACCGCAAAGGGCATAGAGGAGCTTGCCTCGGCCCTCGTTTCCGAGAAGGTCGGTTTCATAATAAGCAAGATAGAGACCCTCTCCTATCAGACGGACCTCGACCTCGAAAGGGAAGAAGGCAAAATCATACTGAATGTATCGTACTTCCGGAAGAGGGACATCCCGGAGGCCCTGAGAGTGATGAGGCCGGTATTTCAGTCGCCTTATATAATGTGCGACAGGGTCGCCCTGCAAGGGGAAGGCGGAAGAATCGGCGAGCTTACGGTGCCGGAAGGCATGGCGGGCATCGGCACGGTCTGTAGCGTCACCGTAAACGGCATATTCCTAAAGGCCGGCATCCCGGTGGTGTCCCGGTTCGGCGGCCTCCTCGATGTGGACGAAGGCGGCCCCAACCGGTTCCTTGCCCTTATAAGCTACGAGGGCAGTTCTCTTGACCCCCACGAGATGTTCATAAGGGGCAGGATGACCGATGTCACGGGCGCGGCCCGGCACCGGAGGGGGAAGGTCCTTGCGAGCTTCCGGGAGATACCGGTCGTAAGCCTCGAAAAGGCTATGGGCCTTGAAAAAAGGCTCAGGGAAAAAGGCATAGGCGGCATACTCAAGATAGGCAACCCCAACCAGCCCCTGTTTGAGGTCCCGGTCGGGATGGACAAGGCCGGGATGGTGCTTGCCGGAGGACTGAACCCTGTTGCGGCCGCGGAAGAGGCGGGCATCCATACGGAAAGCACGGCCATGGCCGTGCTATACGACTATCAGGACCTCGTGCCCTTCAAGGATGCGCTGAAGAAGACCTTGTAAAAATTCTCCGCCCTGCCCCTGTATTCGTCATAGAGCCTTTCGGCCTCCTTTAAGATTGCCGGGCCTTCGGGCGAATCCTTTAGCCATCCGGAAAGCATTTCGGATGTTACTTCTATATGGAACTGAAGGGCATAGACATTCCCGCCGAAACCGAATGCCTGATTCGGATAAAGCTCCGAGGAAGCAAGCCTCCGCGCCCCGTCGGGAATCTCGAAGGTGTCCCCGTGCCAGTGAAAGACCTTGAACTTCCTCCAGAAATCGCCGACCTTGGGGTGTATGGCAAGGGCCTTCATGAGCGGGTCCTTGACCCCGTCTACCGTAAGCTCTATCGGGAACCAGCCGACTTCCGGCCCGTGCCCCTTATAGACCCTTGCGCCGAGACAGTGCGCTATGAGCTGGGCGCCGAGGCAGACGCCGAGGACCTTTTGCCCCCTGTTTACGGCCTCCCTTATGAGCCTCGAACCGGCCGCGAGATGCGGATAAGCCGGCATCTCGTAGACCCCCATCGGCCCGCCGAGTATAACGAGGGCGTCATAGGGCTCAAGGGTATCGGGCACCTCCCCCTCGCCGAGCTCCATGACCCTGTAGGGGATGGCATGGGCCCTCAGGTATTCCTCTATTGTGCCCGGCCCCTCGGACCTTATGTTTTTGAGGATTAAAACCATTGGATGGGTCTTCTCAAGGCTTCTTCTTAGGGGTGCACTACCCCTTCGCGGATGCGGCCCCTCTACTTCTTTTCGGCAGAGGCCGTCTTTTCTTCTTTGGCCTTTTTCTTTGGGGCGGTTTCTCTGCGTTCCTCGAAGTCTATGAACTCAAGGACGGCCATCTGTGCTTGGTCGTTCACCCTCCTTCTCGTCTGGACGATGCGGAGGTAGCCGCCGGGCCTTCCGGAAAACCGGGGTCCTATCTCGGCAAACAACCTTGAGACGGCCTCCCTGTTTGGCAGGAATGAAAGGGCGAGCCTCTTTGAGTGGAGGTCCCCACGGACGGCCAGCGTGACCATCCGCTCGGCGAGGCGCTTTGCCTCTTTGGCCTTGGCGATAGTGGTCTCTATCCGTTCGTGAAGGAGCAGACTGCCGACAAGCCCCCTCAGCAGGGCCTTCCTCTGGCTTGCCGTCCCTCCCAAAAGCCTTCCGTCACCTCTATGGCGCAGCCATGCCCCTCCTCATCCTCAGGGCGTTCAAGTCCACCCGCATGCCGAACCGAA
>CAZPPU010000040.1:1401-11819 GCA_964588515.1 uncultured Nitrospirota bacterium | reverse complement strand
TACCTCCCGCTCGTAGTCCTCCAACTTCCCCCTGAGAGTGGAGGCCATCTCCCTCGCCTTGAGCCTCAGTCTTTCGGGCAGGTCCTCGAACTTTATCACCCCTCCGGGTGAAAGGACTACCGCCCGTTCTATGACATTTCCGAGTTCCCTGACATTGCCCGGCCAGTGGTAGTCCATTATGGCCTCCATCGCCTCGGCGTCTATGCCCCGGATGTCCTTGTGGTTTTCCGCGGAAAACCTTTTTACGAACATCTCGGCAAGGGGCGGGATGTCGTCCCTTCTTTCCCTCAGGGGCGGGATTTTTATCTCGACAACATTTATCCTGTAGTAGAGGTCCGCCCTGAAGCGTCCCTCCTTGAGGAGTTTTTCTATGTCCTTGTTGGTGGCCGATACGAGCCTTATGTCGGAGTGCCTGAGCTTCGTATCTCCGAGGGGCATGACCTCGCCTGTTTCGAGCACCTTAAGGAGCTTTGCCTGCAGGGGGAGGGACATGTCGCCGATTTCGTCTAAAAAGAGCGTGCCCCCGTCTGCCATCTGTATGAGGCCCTTTTTGTCCGAGACCGCGCCCGTGAATGCGCCCCTTTTATAGCCGAAAAGCTCCGACTCAAGAAGGGTCTCCGGGATGGCCGAGCAGTTTATCGAGATGAACGGGTTTTCCCCCCGCGGGCTTGAGCAGTGGATGATTTCCGCCACGAGCCCTTTGCCGGTGCCGGATTCGCCTAAGATGAGGATGTTGCTCTTTGTAGGTATGACGCTTTCAAGAAGGCCAAAGACCCCCTGCATGGGCACGGATGTGAAGATGAACTCCTTGCACCTTCCCCTTTTCTGACTGAGCTCCTGCCTGAGGGCGATATTTTCGGACTTGAGCCGGGCCTCATCGAGCACGCGCCTGAGGGTAAGGCGTATCTCCTCGTTTATGAAGGGCTTAACGATGTAGTCCGAGGCCCCCTTCTTCATGGCGTCCACGGCGGACTCCACCGATGCGTAAGCGGTCATGAGGATTACCGGTGTTTCCGGGTTCAGCCTCTTGGATTCCTCAAGCACTCCTATGCCGTCCACCTTCTCCATCTTGAGGTCCGTGAGGATGCAATCGAAGTCCGTCTTTCTTATAAGCCCGATGGCCTCCTCCCCGCTTGAGGCCGTGGTCACATCATAACCCTCGGGCTTAAGGAGGAGTTCAAGCGCCCTGCATATGTCCTTTTCGTCGTCAACGACAAGAACCTTCGGTTTCTTATCCATTACGACCCCCGGCCCCGCGGGGCAGTATTACCGTGAATTTCGCGCCCCTGCCCGGAATGCTTTCAACCGTAATGTCCCCTCCGAGCCTCTTTACGATGCTGTAGCTTACCGAGAGGCCAAGCCCCGTGCCTTTGTCCTTCGTAGTGAAGAACGGGTCGAAGACCCTCTGGAGGTTTTCCCTTTGTATCCCCACGCCGGTGTCCTCGAACTCCACCTCTATCCGCTCCCCTGCGAGCCTGCTCCTTACGGTGAGCGCGCCTCCGCCATGCATCGCATCCACGGCATTGAGTATTAAATTCACAAAGACCTGAGAAAGCTGGTTTGCGTCCGTGACCACGGGGGGAAGCGGAGAAAACTCCTTTATGATTTTAATGCCCCTCGCCCTCTTATCGAACTGAAGGAGGCCGAGGGCGGACTCTATAACGCCGTTAAGCTCCGCCTCTTTCGTCTCCGCAGGCGGGACCTTCGCAAGGCCGGAGAGCTGTCTTACCGTGTCCGCTATCCTGTTTATGTGCAGAAGGACGGTGTCGAGGCTTTCCTTTTTGAAGTCGTCCGTCTCTTTTCCCCTCAGTATCTGAAGGAAGGAGAAGACCGCAGTAAGGGGGTTTCCTATCTCATGGGCAATGCCTGCAGTAAGCCTTCCTATGGATGCTAACTTCTCGGAATGCGCAAGCTCAAGCGTCCTCCGGTTGACCTCTTCTTCGAGCTCCTTTGCGTACTTCTCGAAATACGCCTCATGCCTTGCCTTTTCCTCGGCCTTTATCCTCCGCCTGTTTATCGCAACTATGGTAAAGGCCCCCGCCGTAGTGGTTGCGAATATCGCAAGGACAAGGAGGGAGTGCAGTCTCATGCTCTTTCTCATGCTTGCCGTGACCTCGGAATAGGGTATGGAAACGCATGCTATCCAGAAGGAGTCCCCGGAGAGGTGTATCCTCGAAAATGCGATTATCTTGTCCTCGCCGAAAGGCGCAATGTATGTCTGCACCCCTGTTGCCCCGCTTTCGAGGATTTTTTTCTCGGTCTCGAAGGACTTATGGCACCGGAGGCAGGAGGCGTCGGCCTTGAAGAGGTTTTTCCCCTGCATTTCGGGTTGTGTCGGATGATAAATAAGGGTCCCCTTTCCGTCCATGAGCCATGCGTAGCCCTTAGAGCCGGACTTGATGGGGGCGATGAACTTCCGGTTAAGGGAGTCTATGCCCACCGAGAGGACGAGCCTGCGGTTTGACGCCTTAAGAGGAGTTGCCAGCCTGAGCCTGTCCCCTTCGGCCTCAACGAGCGTCTCTCCGTCCCGCAGTCCCTCTTTGCCGTCAAGGACATTAAGGTCGGTATCGAGTCCCTCCCTCATGACCATGGCGGAGGCGGTCTTTAGATTTATCCTGCCGGCCTGCCTTGCGAGGACGGCCATCATCCCCTTCATGTGCCCGATGCTTTCGCTTATGTTCTTTGAGATGTTTTCGGATAGGAGGAGCTGTTGCTTGCCGAACTGCCCGGCCATCTCCGTCTGGTAGTTCTGCTGGAAAAAGAGGTTAAGGGTTATGATGAAGGATACGACGGCTATAGCCGCACCGATAAGAAAGATGTTGCTCCTCAAACTAAAAACCTCCTCTTTTTAAAATAACATAATAACCCTGCTCATTTAAGCAAAGGGGCTTGTCCTCTATGGGAAGGGTCATTGACCGCTTGCTTTTTTGTTTTAAAAAAGGTTTAATAATTATGGTTTATAGGTTGCTTAAATGAAGAAAAAGGCTGAAGCAAAAGACAGGCAGAGCATGCCGCTTTACCCCATAGGGATAGCGGCCGAGCTCATCGGCACTACCGACCAGACCCTCAGGCTCTACGAAAAGCACGGCCTCATAAAGCCCGCCCGGAGGAACAAAAACAGGTTCTTCTCGGAAAACGACATCAAGTGGCTTAAGTGCATAAGGGAGCTCATCCACGAAAAGAAGATAAGCATCGAGGGCATAAGGAGGCTCCTTGCCTATGCGCCCTGCTGGGAGCTGACCGAGTGCAGTGACGAAAGAAGAACCACCTGCTCCGCATACATTGACAGGACGAAGCCCTGCTGGGAGCTTAACCGCATGATCTGCCAGAGGAACTCCGGGAAGATCTGCGAGGACTGCGTCGTCTACCTCGCAGAGAAGCTGAGACACCAGTAGGGTCAATGACCCCTTTCAAGTCGCAAGATATGCAAGGCTTATATCATCGCTACTAAAGAAAAGGCAGTTTGCCTATCCTCCAATCTTGGACATGGACGGAAGGCCCGTGAAATCATTCTCGCTCAGCCGGTGTCCGGCGGGCTTTGCGCACACGGCCCGTTGAAAGAGCCCATCCAGCTCCTCGTCCGATGCGCCCCTTCGCATCGGAGCGATTACATCTATCTCGGCATCTGAAAAAAGACAAGGCCTAATCCTGCCGTGGGCGGTCAGACGGAGCCTGTTACACCACTGGCAGAAGCACTCGCTTATAGGGCTTATGAAGCCTATGATCCCCTTTGCCCCCTCAAGGCGATAGTTTCTTGAGGGCCCCTTACCCCTGAATTCAAGAAGGCTCAGTTTGCCGATAACGGATATTTTCTCCATAAGCGCATCCTTCTTTACACAAGCCTCATTGCTCCACACCCCGCGTCCTCCGACGGGCATAAGCTCTATAAACCTTATGTGCCAGTCCCTCTCCATCGTGAGCCGGGCGAACTCGACCGCTTCGTCGTCATTCATCCCACAAACGGCAACGACATTGATTTTTATCGGCGTGATGCCTTCCCTCTCTGCGGCCTCTATCGCCTTCCAGATGCGGCCTATCTCCCCTCCGCGGGTCATCAGCCTGTATCTATCCGCCTTCAGGGTATCGAGGCTGATATTCACACGGTCTATGCCCGCCCTCTTCAGCGCCCCTGCCATCTCCCTTAGCATGATGCCGTTTGTCGTTATGGCAAGGTCCTCGATGCCGATACCCTTTATGGACTCGACAAGCCCCAGTATATCGGGCCTGAGAAGCGGCTCCCCGCCGGTTATCCGCACCTTCTTAACCCCGTGTCTCCATGCTGTCCGGACAAAGCGGAGAATCTCCCCGGATGTGAGCATCTCGGAATCGTCAAAGTATCTGGTGCCGCCCTCGGGCATGCAATATATGCATTTGAGGTTGCACCTGTCGGTAATGGATACCCTGAGGTAGTCTATTTTCCGGTTAAAGGTATCGGTGAAGGCGTCGCCCACGGTCTATCCTAACATTTCCCGAACGGGCATAAAGGGTGGCTACACTCGGCGCATTTAAGGCAAAGCCCGCCGTGCCCCAAATCGGCCAACTCCCGTCTTCCTACCCTCTCCCCCGCAAGCACCCTCGGCAGTATCAGATCGAAGACCGTTGTCTTTGCGTACATGCCGCATGCGGGGATGCCGATGACGGGAATCGCGCCGAGATATGCGATAAGAAACATCGCCCCGGGCAGAACTGCCGAGCCATAGGTAATATCGGTAGCCCCGAGATTACGGACCGCAAGCCTTGTCACATCGTCCGGGTCAACGGACATGCCGCCCGTGGTAATGAGGATGTCGGCCCCGGCTTCAAGCAGTTCTTCGAGCCTGCTTGTAATGTGTCCTGCATCGTCAGGCGCGAAATAGAGCCCTGTTATTTCCCCTCCGACCTCCTCTATCTTCCTTTTTATCACCGGCGCGAAGGCGTCCTTTATCCTCCCGTAGAAGACTTCACTGCCCGTGATGACCACGCCCGCCCTCGGCTTCCTCAGCTCTTTAACGCGGATTATTCCGTTCCGCGCAGTCTTCAGCGCCTTCCGAACGATTTCTTTCTTGACTACAAGCGGTATGGCCCTCATTCCGGCTACGGTCTGCCCCTTCCTGACGACAGAGTTGTCGTGCATCGTGGCGCACATGACCTCGCCGAGCATGTTCAGCGCAAACAGCGCTTCCTTATCTACCTTGAGCAGTCCGTCTCTGTCCGCAACGAGGTCTATCTTACCCTCGCGGGGCCCCTCTTTTATTGCGGTCCCTTCTCCCATGACGGTATCTGCCAGGGCCATGGCGGCATCGTCTTCGTGCATCTCGTCATCATTGACATCGAGGATATAGAGACGCTCTTTTCCGAGTCTCTGGAGACGGCAGATGTCCTGCTCCCGTATGACATGCCCCCTCCTGAACGCAACGCCTTTAAAGGGGGCACGGCCTCCCCCGGCAAGCCTAATCTCCGTAATGTCGTGGGCGAGGACCGTGCCCACGGCCTCGGTCACGGGTATCGTTTTTGTGCCCCCGCGCCCTCTGCCGTTGCCGCTCACATCACACATGCCGTTACTTTGGACCTTATCTGAAAACCGTTATGGGTTTTTCGCATAACGCCGGCTAATAAAAGAAAATTTCCGGTAATAAGAGCCTTTCTTGCATGCCCTGCATAGATGAGCGCAGTGGCCCTGCCTGAGATAGAACCATTCGCCGCATTGCTCGCATCGAGCGCGCCCGGCCTTAGTACCCGGCATCTCGTCCTGAGGGACATGCACCGAGACCTCCTCGGCGTAAAAAAGCTCCTCATCGGGCATAACCTTGTACGCCTCCGTCTGGCAGGCGTATTTGTCCCTTATCTCCGGGAAATACTCTCCTGCCTTACTCCGTGCCTCCTCCTTTGCCACAACCCTTAGGGCCTCCCCGGTCTCAAGGTTGACGAATGTCGCGGCCATCTTGCCGTAATCCACGAACTTCATCGATCTCTTCCCCAGACTGCACCCCGTGACCGACTGCAATGCGTCAGTTGCACACCTGTCAACCTCGACTATGATAAGGAGCTTTTTCCTGTCCTTCCCCTTCGGGTCATCTATCCCGATTCCTGCAAGGCCGTAAAGGGCCATCCTTACGCCGAGCACTTGTCCCGGACAGAGGTGCCCGTGAGTCCTTACCGACTCATTGAGGAGGGACTCGAAGTCTGGGACCATCATTTCTCTTTTTTAGACCTTTACCAGCTTCACCTTGGTGTCGTAGAAAGATACGCTTCCGCCCACCGGATCGAGCATGCAGGTGTTCTTTAAGTGTGGGTCAACCCACATGGCGGCATTGGCATGTATGCCCGTGGCCCTCCGCGGGTCGCCCTTGATAACCTCGCCGTCGACTGTAAAGTCCGAGCCTCCCGTTGCCCAAAGGCCGTGCCCGAGCGTAAATGTTATCACGCCGGGCATGATTGTCTCCGTCACCTTGACCTTCCCTACCATCGGCTTTTTTGTCCCGTTCTTAAGGTCCCACACACCTTCGGGATTCGTCGCTGATACCACTTTCGCCCTATCGCCGCCTTTTAAGCCGAGCTTCATCGCATCTGCGGAGTTGATGATTATCTCGTTTTCCGGGAGGATGGCGGTGAGCCAGTAGTCCACGATCGTCCGAGACTTCGTCATCCTCACATCCCTCTGTGTGATGAGATGGAGGGGATAGCCCGCCTCGAGCCCGGCCTCGGCAGGCGATTTCCCGGTCGCCGTTGTAATCGGCAGATAGGTCGCATAGCCGGGGTTGGACTTCCCGGTGAAGGCGCTCTTTGTGCCTGCGGTCTTTTCCTGATACATGTTTATCAACTTCTTGTACTGATTCGATACGAGTTCGCCTTTGTAGATGTCCTTATACTCCTGAAACCTTCCGCCCCTGTTGAGGACGTAGACGACCTTCCGCCAGTTCGCTCCCGCAATCTTTTCCCACCTTTCCGGGTCGAAGATTGTCTTAGGGAGATGCCTTCTCGATTCGAGGAAGAGTTTCACCTCATTATCGTCGGCATCCGGCACCGGCGAGCCGTCCGTGGCGACATTTGCCACCATCCTTATATAATAGTCGTCCTGCTTTGTGAAGTCGGCTCCGGGGCCGAAGCCGTCCTTTCCGTGCCCCGGCATGCCGAGTTTCTCGGCAAGCGCAAGGAGCATCGCCTCGTAAGAGCATGGCATCTCCTCGCCGAAGACCTTAACGGTCTCGGTCAGAGGGGCGATGACCGGCTGCCTTATTGGCTGCACCTTTGCGGGCATGTTCGGATGAGAGCCCTGCATCTCCCAGCGCTCAAGATAAGAGAGGTCCGGGAAGATGTAATCGGCATACATGGAGGTCGTGCCTATTAGTATGTCTGTTGTGAAGTATAGGGGAATCTTTTTTACATCTGCCAGAATCTCAATGTTGGTGTGTCCTGCAGGAAGCGCATAGGTCGGCGCGCCCATGTAGCTGAAAACCGCCTTTATCGGGTAGGGATAGGCGTCTCCGGCCGAGGGGATTATCTCTTCGTAGATGTCGCTTGAAAGCGGCCACCAGTTGCGTTTTGCGGGGTATCCCTCAAAGATTGTCGAATCCTCGTATTTGATGTCGTGCCGGATGATGCTGATTCCGAACTTCGAGGTCTTGCCGGGCGACATCTTGCCGAAAGTAAAGGGCTGTCCTTCCTTGCCGCCTGTGGCGCCGTAGGCGGAGGCGGTTATCATGCCGCCCTTCCAGTCGAAGTTGCCGAGGAGGAGATTAATCGTCATCGCGCTTGTCACATTATAGAAGCCGTTTGTGTGTTGCGCAATGCCCCGGTGGACATCTACGACCGCCTTCTTGCCGTGGCTCGTAAGCTCCTGCGCAACGGCCTCCATGTCCTTTACGCTTATGCCGCATATCTTAGACCACTCCGGCATTGTCTTTGAGTTTGCCGAATCCGCTATTACCTGAAGCGCGCTCTTGACCTTCATGCCCTGTATTTCGGTATCTACCAGAAGGTCCCCCGATACAGCATTCTTTTCATCATTTGGGTCAACGGCCACGGGCTTTCCGTCCTTCAGGCACACGAGATACTCGAAGTCGTGCTCCTTGCCTTCTTTATCGGTCCTTTTTTCGGCCTGTGCGATGCCTATCTCTTGAGCCCGAAGGAACTTGCCGGGCCTTCCGTCCTTGTCGAGCTTCACAAGGAGAACGGCGTTTGACCATGTGGACTCTCCAGCGGCCTTTGCCGCGGCCTTGTTGGCGCTCGAAAGGTATTTGGCATCGTATTTTTTATTCTTGATCATCCACTGGATGAGCCCCGCAAAGAAGGCCGCATCCGTGCCGGGTTTAATCGGCAGATAACGGTTCGCTTTTGCGGCGGCCTTGTTGAACCGGGGGTCTACAACTGTCATCTTTGCTTTCCCTTCGGCAAGTCTCGGTATGAGTCGAGCGTTTCTGTTGGGCGGGCCGTAGTTTGCATCAAAGAGATTGGAGCCGACGCAGAGGATGTATTCGGAGTTCTCGAAGTCGCCCTGCCAGTAGAACTTCGCCCCGCCTCCAAACTTGTTATACTCGTACTGCTCGCTCATCGCCTTACAGGTAAAGTAAAGAGAGCCTTGGCATACCGTGGTGTGGCCGTGGGTGTTTGCAGTGCCGAAATAGTCCCCGAAGAACCTGCCGTCGAAGTCTCCCCTGCCGCCTTTCTTCCTGCCCCAGAGATAAAGCATCTGGTTGTTTTTGGGGCCGAAGTCAGGGTGGTCTGGGTCTATCAGGTAGTGGAGGTTAGCCGCATGTTTTGCCTTGAATTCCTCGACCGCCTTTTTCTTGTCCTTCGCCTTGGCAAGGGCCTTAGCGTCGTCGCCCAGCGCCTTTGCTATCGCGGGGTCTCTCAGGACATAGATGTCCTTAAGGCCGGTAACCTCCCTGTTTTCTTCTCCGGCGACATGGCTGAAGAGCCTGCCTCCGTTTACAATCTCCTCTATGGCCTTATCGAAGGGGATGGTCGTCCATTTGTTTTCCCCGCGCCTTCCGGCCCGTTTCAGCACCTTTGTTATCCTGTAGGGGTCGTAGGTCGTCTGGAGGCCCGCCTGCCCCTTTGGGCATATCGCCATGTCTATTGTGTTGATGTCGAACGGGGAAGAATTATAAGCGAGATGGGGTACCGAGACAAAGGGATTATATGGGTTTCCGTCTATCTTCAAGGCAACCGCCGTACCGTTTTTCCTGAAGAACTTGACCTTTATCCCGCAGCCCGTGTTGCACTGAAGGCATACGGTGTAGAGGATGTTTTCGGCCCTTATAAGTTCGTATTCCTCCTCCGGCGTAAGAAGCCCGGCCTCGGCCCTTCTAACGAGGTCCGTTGCCCATTCCATCTGAGAGGCAAGGAGCCCGCCGCCGACAACCGCAGAGCACTTCATGAAATCCCTTCGGGTTAAACCATTTTTCCGGCCCTTCTTTTTATCCTTAATCTTTTTCATTTTCCGTCCCTCCTTAAGGCAGTATGTAATAGACTCTCGGCTTTGTTAGGGCCGAGTCGGCGAAAACCGGCTTTTTGCCGGGGTAGCCGACCTTACCCGAAATCTCCTCCGGGCTCATCCCCTTGAACATGCCGGCCCTTATCTCGATAGGTGTTTTAGGGAGTACTTCCTTAAGCACTTTTACCTTGTGGGACTTGAGCATCTTGTGGATGAGGCTTTCCCTGTCCTCCGGGTCGCCGAAGAAGTTGGCCCGGCACGGGCATGTGCTCACACACATGGGGACCATGCCCTTCCGGAGCCTGTGAAGGCAGAAATGGCACTTCCGGGCAACCCCTATCGGAAGCTCGGGTTTTTTGCGGGGCCACTTTCTGCTGTACTCCCATGTGGGGGATTTCTCGTATTCTTCTATTTTAGGCGTGCCCTCCGTATAGAACTTGCCCGCATCGAGGGTCCTCGCCTTGTAGGGGCATCCCGCAACGCACCTGCCACAGCCTATGCACTGCTCGTAATTTATCATCACGATTCCGGCGCTATCGCCCTTCGTGCTTTTCCAAGTGGCCTTACCCTCGCCCTTGTTCGGACAGGCCGCAACGCACGGCGGGTTGTCGCACTGGTTACAGAGGCGGGGGGTCCATCTCCTCTTCACATTCGGGAACTTCCCCATCTCTTCTTCGTAGATGGGCCTGTAGACAACACCGGGAGGGCTTTTCTGCTCCGCAACGCACGCGGCAGTGCACGCATGGCACGAGGTGCACCTCCTCAGGTCTATAAGCATGGCCCAGCGTGTTCCGGGTTTTCCGAACGCCCTCTTTATGTCATCCTGTATAATATGTAGTTCATCCCTGCCTTCGTACATACGCTCACCCCCTACTGTTTATGGCACTTAGTGCAGTTTGCCTTTACATCGAATGCCTGCGTGCCGTTATGGCAAGCGCCGCAGGATTTTCCTTTTTGCATTTCCTTCATCGTAGCGGTTACGGACTTTGCAGTTGTAACATAA
>CAZPPU010000040.1:0-1391 GCA_964588515.1 uncultured Nitrospirota bacterium | reverse complement strand
CCGTTATGACATGCCCCGCAGGATTTCCCCTTCCACATTCCCTCCATCTTGACAATCGTCGGCTTTCCGGTCGTAATGTAAAGGGCATCGTGGCAGTCGGTGCATTTAAGCCCGGTTACATCCACATGGCTATCGTGGCTGAAGAAGACATCGCCCGCGGCCTTCACCTTAAACAAGATGCCCCCTCCGCCGACCTTAGACGGAACGAAAGGGGTTTCCGCCGTGACCGATTCCCCGTGCTCCATGTCCGGAACGGCTTCGTGCGAAGCGGCTGAAATCGCCACAAGGAAAATCAATAAGGCAATAGCTCCCAAAACTATAGCAGTGCCCTTCACATTCCTGCTCATAAGGTTCCTCCTTCCTCATATAAAGAACGATATCCCCCTTGTCGAGACGGTAGCTATTAGTCGGAAGCTATCACAGGCAAAACCGGTTGTCAACTGAAAAATGCCTGTGCTTAGCTATCTCCCGGCCCTCAAACAGACTTCCGCCGGCAAAATCACACGAGCCACCCATCTCTTCCGCGAGTGATTTCTTTACGAGTTCCCCCAATAATCAGCGCTCAAACGGCGTAACCCTGTAAAAGAAAAGCAAAAGTTGATTTTAAGAAGCGGTCGGGGTTTGTTTTGGAAAAATGGGGGAACTTTTTACGAGAAAAAAAGACCTCCTTTGGTATAACTTAGAATCGCCAGAAACCAAGGAATACCAAGGAGGAGGCCCGATGGATTATAGCAGAGTTGCGAGGAAATTGAGGGAGAAGATAGCCGGATTTTCGGGGGAACTTTCAAGGGGTCTCCCCAAAACGGCGGAGCGGTTCGTAGGGGAGATGCTCTACGGGATACAGGCCAGTCAGTCTGTTGTGCTCACCAAAATAGGCCGGATGCTCGATGAGGAAATCTCTATAAAGAAAGTGCAGGAGCGCCTTTGCCGCCAGTTGATGAGAGATGGGCTTGGTCATACGATACAGAAGAACCTTTTAAAGATGGCCTCAGGCATGATAGGGAAGGACACGCTGCTTATACTGGACCCCACGGACATAAGGAAGAAATATGCAAAGAGGATGCAATATCTTGCAGGGGTGCACGACGGCAGCGAAGATGAAGTGGGCAAGGGTTATTGGCTCTTAAAGGTAGTGGCAACTGAAGTTGAAGGGGATTCGATGGTGCCGCTCATAGGGAGGCTTTACTCCACCGAGGCGCCGGGGCATGTAAGCGAAAACAAAGAAATCATCGATGTAATGGACATGGTAGCTGGTGCGGTGAAGAAGCGCGGCATCTGGGTGATAGACCGTGGAGGGGACAGGAGGAACCTCATAGGGCCGATGTTGGATAGAGGATACAGGTTTCTGATAAGGCTTGTAGGAAGGCGCAATCTGATATGGGATAGGCAGA
>CAZPPU010000039.1:6571-12170 GCA_964588515.1 uncultured Nitrospirota bacterium | reverse complement strand
AGCGGGCGTAACTCAGTGGTAGAGTGACAGCTTCCCAAGCTGTAGGTCGCGGGTTCGAATCCCGTCGCCCGCTCCATAAAACCGGCCTGTGTTAAAATAAGCATCTTATGGAAAATGAAATCAGGGTCTTCATATCCACCACGACCTTCGGGCAATACGACGATGCGCCGCTTAAGACGCTCGCCACAAAAGGGCTTACTACCGTCACAAACCCGTATGGCCGGAAGATGACCGAGGCCGAATGCATAGAGGCCTTCAGGGACATGGAAGGTCTTATCGCCGGGACCGAGCCCCTCACGGAGGATGTCCTTGAGTCCGCAAAATCCCTGAAAGTGATATCGAGGTGCGGTACCGGGCTTGACAATGTCGATTTGGATGCGGCAAAGAGACTCGGCATAATGGTCTTCAATACCCCGGATGCGCCAACGGCCGCAGTGGCTGAACTGACGGTGGGGCTGATGATAAACCTTTTAAGAAAAGTCGCCCTGATGGACGGCGCGATGAGAAGGGGGCTATGGCAAAAGAGGATGGGCAACCTCCTTGGCGGGAAAAGGGTCGGCATCGTAGGGTTCGGAAGAATAGGCAGGCGGGTTGCCGAGCTGATTCTTCCGTTTGGCTGTGTGGTCGCCTATACGGACCCTTTGATGGACCGGGCGGAGTCTTTCAGGCGCATGTCGCTCGAAGAGCTCTTGGGCTGGGCGGACATCGTAACGATTCATGCCTCTATTAAGGATAGGCTTATCGGTGAGAACGAGCTCCGGGCGATGAAAAAAGGGGCGTGGCTGATTAATCTCTCACGGGGGGCGGTTGTAGATGAGACTGCGCTTGAGGGATGTCTCAGGGACGGGCACCTCTCCGGAGCCGCACTCGATGTCTTCGGAAAGGAGCCGTATGAAGGGGGGTTGAGCGGGCTTGAAAATGTGATTCTCACGCCACACATCGGCTCCTATGCCGTTGAGACGCGCATAAACATGGAAAAGCAGGCCGTGGAAAACCTCCTCCGGGGGCTGAAAGAGGCCGGTATAATCTGATATATTAAAAGATGGAGGGGAAATTGAAAGCGGTCGTTTTCGGGGGCTCGGGTTTCCTCGGAAGCCATGTGGCGGACGCCCTTGCGGAGGCAGGCCACGAGGTCATCGTATACGACCTCAAGCCCTCGCCGTATATACGGGCCGGCCAGAGGATGGTCGTGGGCGATATAATGGATGAGACTGCCGTAACGGCCGCCGTTACGGGCGCAAATGTCGTCTACAATTTCGCAGGGGTCGCAGACATCGAGGAGGCGAGCCGAAAACCCCTTGACACCGTAAGGTTCAATGTCCTCGGAAACTCCGTGCTTCTTGAGTGCGCAAGGAAGGCGGCTGTTAAACGGTTCGTCTATGCAAGCACCCTTTATGTCTACAGCAAGGCCGGCAGTTTCTACCGCTCAAGCAAGCAGGCATGCGAGCTCATAATAGAAAACTACTCCGAGGCATACGGCCTCCCTTATACAATCCTGAGGTACGGCAGTCTCTACGGCCCGAGGAGCGATGAGCGGAACTGGATTCATAAGGTACTCAGGCAGGCCCTCACCGAAGGCAAAATCACAAGGGAAGGAGACGGCGAAGAGATAAGGGAGTACATCCATGTAAAGGACGCCGCAACTTGCAGTGTGGAAATACTCGCCCCTGAGTTCGAAAGCCAGTATGTCATCATCACCGGCTACCAGCAGATAAAGATAAAGGACCTCCTTACCATGATAAAGGAGATGCTCGAAAACAGGATTGCCCTCGAATTCCTTCCGCCCGCGGGAACATATCACTACGAGATTACCCCGTATACGTTCGCCCCCCGGGTCGGCAGAAGGATCGTAAGCAAGAGTTACCACGACCTGGGCCAGGGGGTTATGGAATGCCTCTACGACATATACAAAGAAGTGCACCACTACCCTACGCTTGACGGTCTGGTCATCAAGGATGAGAAAACTCGTTAGACTTTCTTATACGATAGGCGTTAATACACCCCTTTATCCTAAAACAGAGCCTGTAATACTAAAACAGTCAAAGAGCCTCCGGAGAGGGGATTCGTGCAACACATATGTCGTTTCTTTATCGAACCACACCGGGACGCACATGGATTTCCCGAATCATTTTTTTAATTCAGGCAGAAAGGTAGCCGACTACCCCGTGGGAGAATTCCTTTTTAAGAAGCCCCTCATCCTCGACTGCCCGAAGAAAGCGGACAGCCCCATCATGCCCTCGGACCTGAAAGGCAGGATAAAGAAAACCACGGATTTAGTCCTTATAAGGACAGGGTTTTTCAGGCTGAGGGGCAAGGGAGTCTATACAAGCGGAAACCCCTACATCCATCCCGAAACGGCCAAATGGCTTAAAACCTCCTGTCCCGGCCTCAGGGCCTTGGGCATAGACTGCATATCGGTGGCCTCGCCGCTTCACCGACAAGAGGGCAGGCAGACACACAGAGCCCTGCTTGGGGCGGCCAATGGCCGTTTCCTTATCATAGAGGATGTAGACCTTTCGTCTGACCTTACCGGCCTCCGGGAAGTCTTGGCCGTTCCCATATTCATCGAGGGCGTAGACAGCGCCCCCTGCACGCTTATAGGGGTAATCCATGAAAAGTGAAAAGGATTGGAAACCCATGCCGGTTACGGACCGCCGGGGGCCGTGCCCCCTTAGGGCGGTAATATTCGACTTTGACGGGGTCCTTGCCGAGTCCGTCGGCATAAAGACCGAGGCATTCCGGAGGCTCTTTGAAAAAGAAGGGACGGAGGCCGTAAATAAAATAGTCGCATATCACCTTGAGCACGGCGGGGTTTCCCGCTTCGAGAAGTTCAGACACATCTACGGGGAGATTCTTAAGCGGCCTTTGAGCGATGAGGAGTTCGACCGTCTTTGCAGGGAGTTTGAAGGGCTTGTCCTTGAAGGGGTCATCCGGGCGCCGGAGGTAAACGGCTCAGCCGAATGCCTGAGGAAACTTAAAGGCAAGGCGAAGCTCTTTATAGTCTCCGGCACTCCCGAAGAAGAAATCCGCCATATAGCCGAGGCGAGGGGCACTGCCCATTACTTTGACGCTATATACGGCTCGCCACGGACGAAGACCGAGCTTGTAAGGGAGATACTAAGCAAAAAGGGCCTGAGCCCTAACGAGGTCGTCTTCGTAGGGGATGCGATGACCGACTACAATGCGGCCATGGAGACGGGCGTTGGGTTCATAGCACGCATCACGCCTGAGACGGAGGGCCTCTGGAAGGGGTTGAATATCAAGGCTATAAGGGATATGGCCGACTGCGCCGCCTTGTTCGGGTTTAATTAGTGGTTACGGTAAGATTGGCTCATACTGCGACAACGCCTGAAAAGGCCGCCACTCTTATAGAAGGCGGGAAATGGCTCTTTTTAGGTCAGGATTATCTCAGGCTGAAGGACTGGGAGAAAGGGCTGGGTCCGGGCTTTTCAAGGATGGACATAAGCCGCCTGCTCGATGAGACCGCCGATGAAGTAAGGCATCCTTTCGTCAAATGGGTCGATGCTCTAAGCATGCGTTTCGGCAAGGACCCCGACTGGTGGTTCACTTCGATTGCAAACCGAAACCCGGTTGAAAGCAGGCTCTTTTTGCATGTCGTGTATCTTTGTCTTGTAAGGAAACTGATAGAGGAAAAGACGGAGATGCCTCTCCTCATAGTCGGGGAGTCCTACGGGCTCATCGAGGCCCTCAGCCGGCTCCTTAAATCATACGGCCTCGATGTCCGTGTGATAGGCAGGCACAAAAAGCGGCTTGTCTCTTTTATTACTCCCGTGATGTTCCCTCTTTACTGGGCATGGTTTCTTCTGAACTCCTTTTTTCGCCATAGGGCGGCTAAAAAGACAAGGGCTAAGGGCTTTGGGAAGTCCTTGCCTGCCGGGAAGCCTTGTATCCTCATTGATACATATGTGTATCCTTCCCAGTATCTCCGGGGCGGGGCATTCAACGACAGGCATTTCTCATATCTATATGAATGGCTTTATAAGAATGGTTACGACATAGCGGTCCTGCCCACCTTGTGCGGGCTGAGGAAGATAGCCCGTCTGGATTCTCCCGGTGAGCTTATTTCCGCCTATAAATGGCTGAGGGAAAGCCCGACAAAGTTCGTAATACCCGAGGACTGGCTTAAGGTGCGCGATTATCTCCCTGTGCTCTGGTCCTCTATAAAGGCGGTTTATTTTTCCGGAAGGATAAAAAACTTTTCAGGCATCGACATAAGCCCCATACCGGGGGAGGAAAGATGGATGCCCATAAGGATGAATGCCAAGCTCTACTACATCCTGCCCCGCAGGCTCAAGGAGGCAGGGTTTTCGCCTGTAAGGGTTATCGACTGGTTTGAAAATCAGGATATAGACAAGGCCCTTAATATGGGCTGTAGGAGGGCATTCCCCGATGTTAAGGTTTTGGGCGCAGAGCTTCTCATATTCTTCCCGAACTTTATTAACCTTTTTCCGACAAAGGCGGAAGCCGATTCCGGGGTTCTGCCGCATGTGCTTTTAGGCGGAGGACTCCATAGCCGGAAGGTTCTTGGGAGCTACTTCGATGCAGGGATATCTTACAGGATTGGCCCCGCGCTGAGGTATAGTTATTTGTGGAATGAAAAAAGCGAAACTCGCATGAAGCAGGGGGCTGTCGCCGTGCCTCTGCCGAGCCGTCTTGCCGAGTCGGTGGAGCTTATCGAGCAAATACTGCCTGTGGTAAAGATGAGAGAGGATATACAACACTGGCATATAAAGGTTCATCCGGATTATAGCCTCATGGAGCTTAAGGCCGCCTTCGGCGAGGGGAGATGGCCTGAGGGGCTTGAGGTATGGAGCGGCACAATGGAAGACCTCCTCCGGGCCTCAAGCGTTGTCATATCTCTGGGCTCGGGCTCGGCCCTTGAATCGGCCGCGATGGGAATACCCGTCATAATGGTAGGCCGTCAGACTGCCCTAAATTACGACCCGCTTCGGTGGTTTGAGGGATACTGGAAGATGTGCCACACCCAAGAGGAGATAACCGATGCCCTCGATGATTATTTAAATATCGGCGAGGCCGGGAGACAATCCATGGAGGCGATGGCGGAAGAGCTGAAAAGACAGTGCTTTGAGCCCGTCAGCGGAGATGCCATGAATATATTCATCGAGGGGCTTAAGTGACCGGACGGAGCGGCCTCTTTTGTTATAATAAACCGATATGCACGGCTTTATTGCGCGCCGATATCTCGCAAGAGGGTTAAGAGATGCGAATTAAGAGAGTCCTTCTGATAACCCCGCCGGCATTTTCGATGACGGCCACGAACATTTTCAGGGATATTCAGCCCGAACCGCCGATGGGACTGGCCTACATAGGCGCGCTCCTCGAAAGGGAAGGGATAGAAGTAAAGATAGTGGATTCCCTTATCGAGGGTTGGGAAAGGGCCGTTAAGGTTAATGAAGACTCGATGATAGTGGGGCTGGATTTCAAGGATATAGAAGCCGTCATATCCGGCTTCAAGCCCGACATCGTCGGGATAAGCAACCTCTTTACGAGACAGAGGGAGAACGCTCACAGGATTGCCGGAATCGCCAAGGCCATCGACAAGGACATTATCACCGTC
>CAZPPU010000039.1:0-6561 GCA_964588515.1 uncultured Nitrospirota bacterium | reverse complement strand
CCAAGCCAAAGGCAAACAGTTTTTATTCGAAGCCACCGTCATGGGCGGCGCCCCTCCTACGGTATGTCCGGAGCTCGTGCTGGCCGACGCCAACATAGACTATGTCGTTATAGGCGAAGGCGAGCTCACCTTCATGGACCTCATCAAGCACATGGAAGGCGCAAAGGGCATGGAGGAGATCGACGGGATAGGGTACAGGCAGGACGGGAGGCCCGTCATAAAGCCGAGAGTAAGGTACATAGAGGATATGGACTCGCTTCCTTTTCCCGCCAGGCACCTCCTGAACATGGAGGCGTATTACACGCTCAAGGAGTCTCACGGCTTCAGGAAGAAAAGGAAATACTCCCCGATAATAACATCGAGGGGTTGTCCTTTCAAGTGCGTTTTCTGCACCGCGCATAAGGTCTGGGGGAGGGGCTACAGGAAGAGAAGCCCGGAAAATGTGATAAGGGAAATGGTCGAGATGAAGGAAAAATTCGGCATCGAGGAGTTGATGTTCGAAGACGACAATGTCACCCTCGATGTGAAGCGGGCCGAGGAGCTCTTCGACCTGATGGCGGCAAAAGGGCTTGACTTCTGCTGGGACACCCCCAACGGAGTGGCCGCCTTCACCCTGAATAAAGAATTGATAAAGAAGATGGTGGATGCCGGGTGCTACAGGATAAACCTGGCCGTCGAATCCGGCAACCAGTACCACCTGACCCACAACATTAAAAAACCTCTTAAGCTTGAGAAGATCCCCCCCCTCGTGGATTACGCCCGCAGTCTCGGCTGTGAAATAAGCATGTTTATAGTCTTGGGCGTGCCCGGGGAAACCGAGGAGATGATGTGGGACAGTTTCAGGTTCGCCGCAAGATTGGGAATATATTCTCCGTTTTTCTCGATAGCCACCCCGTATCCGGGAAGCGAGATGTACGAGATATGCAGGGAAAAGGGCTACCTGAAAAAGGATGAAACGCTTGATGACCTCTTTCTAAGGAGCTTTTCCATCAGTACGCCGGAATGGAACGGCGAAAAGGTAAGGGACGTATAACAGAAAGGCAGGCGCTGGCCTTTGCTTCAGCACATCAAGCGCCACCCGGCGGAGTTTGTCAAGCAGTACTTAAATCTCATCTCTGGGGCCGACCTCCTGAGTATCAAATGGATGCTCAAGGAAATAGGGGTCTTTAAGAAGAAGAAAAAAGACATGGCGGGCACTTCCCTATGAGCCCGGAGGCCCCATCTAAGATACGGCTTTCGCAATCCGTCGTGGGCGATAGGGAAAAAGACGCCCTCTCACGGGTCATAGAGGACGGCTACCTCGGAATGGGCAGGTTCGTTCAGGAGTTCGAGGAAGGCTTAAAAGCCTATTTAGGCGCAGAACATGTAGTATGCGTCAACTCTGGCACGGCCGCGCTTCACCTTGCCTTCATGGGGATAGGCCTCAAGCCCGGAGACGAGGTGCTTGTTCAGTCCATCACATATGTGGCGAGCTTTCAGGCAATAACCGCCGCAGGCGCAAGGCCCGTGGCCTGCGAGGTCCTGCCCGAAACCTGCACGATAGACCTGAGAGATGCGGAAAAAAGAATAACCCCGAAGACTAAGGCAATCATGCCCGTCCATTATGCCGGAAGGACAGGCGACCTCGATGCCGTATATGCCTTTGCGGGAAGGCACGGCCTCAGGGTCGTAGAGGATGCCGCACATGCATTCGGTTCGCTTTATAAGGGCAAAAGAGTCGGCTCTTTCGGGGATGTCGTTTGTTTTAGTTTTGACGGGATAAAGAACATCACATCCGGCGAGGGCGGTGCGGTCGTGACAGAGGACGACAGGGTGGCAGAGTTCGTAAGAGACGCCCGCCTGCTCGGTGTGCACAGGGATACGGAAAAAAGATATAAAGGCATGAGGAGTTGGCAGTTCGATGTCGCCCATCAGGGTTACCGCTACCATATGAGCAACCTCTTTGCCGCTATAGGTATGGTCCAGCTTGAGAGGCTCGAACCGGAGTTCAAGACCGCAAGGCAGAGGCTGGCCAAACAGTACCATAACGCCCTTAAGGGCTTCCCGCAGATAAGGCTGTTTCCGGACGATTACGATACTGTAGTGCCTCACATCTACCCCATACGGGTTCTGAACGGCAGGCGGGACGAGCTTAAAAAACACCTCGAACAAAACGGCATAGAGTGCGGTGTACATTACTTCCCGAATCACAGGCTTACTTATTTTAAAGACCCCGAGATTGAGCTCCCTATTACCGACAAGCTCTACAGCGAACTCCTGACGCTTCCGCTTCATCCGGCTTTAACCCCGGAGGAGCAAAGTTATATAATAGAGAAAACCAAGGAGTTCCTGAAATGAAGACCGTAATACTTTGCGGAGGGATGGGGACCCGGCTCAGGGAGGAAACCGAGTGGAGGCCAAAGCCCATGGTCGAGGTCGGCGGAAGGCCCATCCTCTGGCACATCATGAACATCTACGGCCACTACGGTTTCAGGGAGTTCGTCCTTGCCTTGGGGTACAAGGGGGAGATGCTCAAGGAGTATTTCCTCAACTTCTACCACCACCAGAGCAACCTTACGATCGACCTTAAGACAGGCAGGGTTTCGGCCTCAAACGAAAACGCAAGGGACTGGGTCGTCCACCTCATAGACACCGGCCTTAATACGATGACCGGAGGGAGGCTCTACCGGCTGAGGGATATGCTCCGCGAAACCTTCATGCTCACATACGGCGACGGGGTCTCGGATGTGAATATAAAAGACCTCGTTGAGTTCCATAAATCCCACGGAAAGGCCGCCACGGTCACGGCCGTCAGGCCTGCGGCCCGCTTCGGCGGGATGAGCTTCACGGGGGACAGGGTCTCGGAGTTCAAGGAAAAGCCCCAGACCGGGGAGGGCTGGATAAACGGCGGGTTTTTCGTGTTTGAGCCCCGCATATTTGATTACATTCACGGAGACGGAATCGTCCTTGAGGCCGAGCCTCTGGAGGCCCTTGCCCGCGACGGTGAGCTCATGGCCTACAAGCACGAGGGCTTCTGGCAGTGTATGGACACTGTAAGGGACAGGGATGTGCTTGAGAAGCTATGGGAAAGCGGCAAGCCGCCAAGCGGCAGGCCGCCGTGGAAGGTATGGCGGGACTGAGCCTTGTTTAAAGGCGTATACAGGGGAAAGACCGTCCTTGTAACAGGCCACACGGGGTTTAAGGGCTCGTGGCTGAGCCAATGGCTCATTTCGCTCGGCGCAAAGGTCATCGGTTATTCGGCATACCTTCCCTCCAAACCGTGCAACTTCGAGGTAAGCGGGATTAAAGGCCGTCTCAGGCACATAGAAGGAGACATAAGGGATATAGAAAAACTAAAGGCCGTATTTCTAAAGCACCGCCCCGACATGGTATTTCATCTTGCGGCCCAGTCCATAGTCGGAAGGTCCTACGAAGAGCCGAAACTCACCTTCGATACGAATGTCGGGGGCACGGTGAATGTGCTTGAGTGTATACGCCATGCGCCGTCCGTCAGGGCCGCCGTCATAATCACAAGCGACAAGTGCTACAGGAATGTCGAATGGCTCTGGGGCTACAGGGAAAACGATACACTCGGCGGGAACGACCCTTACAGCGCATCGAAGGCATGTGCGGAGCTTGCCTTTCATGCGTATATAAAATCCTTTTTCGACGGGAGGGGCGCGCATATCGCAACTACGAGAGCGGGAAATGTCATAGGCGGGGGGGACTGGGCGCAGAATAGGATAATCCCGGACTGCGTGAGGGCATGGTCCAAGGGCAAGGAGGCCGTTATCCGTAACCCTGAGGCCACCCGGCCATGGCAACATGTGCTTGAGCCCCTGAGCGGCTACCTCTCGTTGGGCTCGGAGCTTTATAAATCGGAGAGGCTTCACGGCGAGGCGTTCAACTTCGGCCCGGATGCATTGGTCAACCAGCCCGTCAGGGAACTCATAGAGATATTCCTTAAATACTGGGGAAAGGCGGGCTGGCGGCATAAGGCCGAAAAAAAGATGAAAGAGGCAGGCCTCCTTAAGCTATCCTGCGACAAGGCCCTCGCCTTGCTTAAATGGCGCCCCGTCCTTACATTCGGCGAATCGGTCCGCATGACTGCCGAATGGTATAAGGCTTATTACGGCAAGCAGGCCGATATGCAAGAGTTTTCGCTCAGGCAGATAGATTTTTATACGGCAGAAGCTAAAAGGCAAAGGCAGGCATGGACTCTAAAATAATCGAAGGAGTCGTCATAGCCCCTCTGAAGCAGATACCGGACGAGCGGGGAAAGGTCATGCACATGCTCCGGTCGGATTCCCCTCTTTTTAAGAAGTTCGGCGAAATATATTTTTCTATCGTTAATCCGGGAGTCGTCAAGGCATGGAAAAGACATAGGCGTATGACCCTGCACTACGCAGTCCCGATAGGCAATATAAAAGTCGTAATCTACGACGACCGGGAAGGCTCAATGACAAAGGGCGAGGTCCAGGAGATATATATGGGTGAGGACAATTACTGCCTCCTCAGAATCCCGCCGATGCTCTGGAGCGGGTTTATGGGGATGAGCCCTTATCCGTCTCTTATAGCCAACTGCACCGACCTGCCGCACGACCCCTCCGAGGTAGACCGCCTCGACCCGCAGGACAAAACCATTCCATACGGGTGGTCCGGCTGAATGCCCCCGAAAGTAAGCGTCATAATGAACTGCCGGAACGGGGAGAAATACCTCCGCGAGGCCATAGAGAGCGTCTATGCACAGACGCATAAGGACTGGGAGCTCATATTCTATGACAACCTCTCGACGGATGGAAGCCCCGAGATAGCTAAGAGTTACGACGGGCGGCTCAAATATTTTAGAGGGACAGAGCCCCTGCCGCTCGGTGTGGCAAGGAACAAGGCCGTCGAGAAGGCAACGGGCGAATTCATCGCCTTTTTGGACACCGACGACATATGGATGCCGGAGCACCTGAGCCTTCACCTCGATGCCTTCCGGGGCGACACAGTCGTGGTGTACAGCAACTTCATCATAAGGGATATCGAAGGAGGCAGGGAATATATTCCGTTCGACCCGAAGAGGGAATTCCATTCCGGAGACATCGCACGCAGGCTTTCTAAAAAGAGCTTCGTCTGGCTTCAGGCGATGACCGTGAGGGCGGAGGCCGTAAGGAGGCTTGAATATGTCTTCGACCCGGAACTCCTTACCGCCGAGGACTTCGATTTTGCGCTCAGGCTTTCCATGCTCGGAAATTTCAACTTCGTTCCGGAAGCCACGCTCGTTTACCGGATGCATGGCGGCGGGCTTACCGCCCGAAAGAGACATTACTTCGCCCACGACTTCTCCTACATCCTCATGAAGTACAAAGGGAAGGTCGCCCCTCCCGTCCTCCGGAACCTTGCAGGGCAGTACCTTATTACGGTAAGGCTCGACCTCGGGGAGGCTGGTTTCAGGGTTTTCCCTTTCCTGAGGCTCATGGGTCTCAGGCAGGCAGTCCTTTCTTTTCTCATGTTCCTTTTCCCCGGCAAAAGCATCTGGGAGCTTAAGGAAAAGGCGATGAAGCCCCTTCGGTTTATAGACTCCCTCTTTGGCCGGGGGCGCTGACCCGTTTTTAGCCTGATTTACACTGCTGGAAAAAGCCGATGCCGGCCTGTTATAATCAAATCTCGACATGGCAAAGAAAGCGCTTATTACGGGCATAACAGGGCAGGACGGGGCATATCTAAGCAAGCTCCTCCTTGAGAAGGGCTACAAGGTCTACGGCGCCTTCAGGCGTGCGGCCGAGCTCAACCTGAAGAAGCTCCAATTCTTGGGCGTGGAAGAAGACATAGAGTATATCCCGATAGAGCTTCTTGAGTTCACGAACATCTACCGGACTATGGAAAAGACCGCCCCGGACGAGATATATAACCTCGGCGCGCAGAGCTTCGTTGCCCTTTCGTTCGAACAGCCCCTCTTCACCGCGGATGTTACGGGGCTTGGCGCCCTCAGGGTGCTTGAGGCCATAAGGGAAGTAAACCCGAAGATAAAATTTTATCAAGCTTCTTCATCGGAAATGTTTGGTAAAGTTACAGAAAACCCGCAGAGAGAAACAACAAGGTTTTATCCCAGAAGTCCCTATGGAGTTGCAAAGGTTTACGGCCACTACATCACCCTTAATTATAGAGAGAGTTATGGAATATTTGCTTGCTCGGGAATTTTATTCAACCATGAATCTCCAAGACGAGGAATAGAATTTGTTACGAGAAAGATTTCAAACGGAGTCGCACGAATTAAGCTTGGCAAACAGAAAAAGCTGGAATTGGGAAATTTGCAGCCAAAAAGAGATTGGGGGTTTTCAGGAGACTACGTGGAAGCAATGTGGCTCATGCTTCAACAAGAAAAAGCGGATGACTATGTTATAGCGACAGGCGAAAATCACAGTGTGCAAGAATTTGTTGAGCTAGCATTTGGGATAGCAGGGATTCCTGATTGGAAAAAATACGTCGAAGCAAACAAAGAAAAACACATGCGTCCTGCCGAGGTTGACTATCTTATCGGAGACGCAAGTAAAGCGAAAAAAATCTTAGGTTGGGAGCCTAAGACGAGTTTTAAAA
>CAZPPU010000038.1:8604-12215 GCA_964588515.1 uncultured Nitrospirota bacterium | reverse complement strand
CGCGCTCATGGAGAAAGGCAAAGAGGAGCTCAAGGGGAAGGACTATCAGGCCGTCGAAGTCTTAGGCGCCCTCAATGAGGGCATCATCAGGTGCATTGCGGGCAAGGGGGAACAGGCCGAAAGGATAAATTTCAGGGGGCTTGACCTCAGCGCCTCCATAATGCCCATAACCACAGAAGGCGAACTGAGCAGGGTAAGCGTTGTCCTGAGGGACATCTCGGATTCCGTCCGGGTGGAAAACGAGCTTCTCAAGAGGAACAAGGAGCTTATGATAATAAACACCATCTCCACCGCATTCATATCTTCCGGCGACGCCGAACTGGTATTCGGCGACCTGCTTGAGAAGACCTTGATGGTCACGGACTTCGGCATCGGCTGGATCGTTACGGTGGAGGGGAGCGAATATGCCCTTAAGGGCGCATCCGGCGTTTCCATCGACTTCAAGAACAAATTGAGGGACGGAAGGCTAAACAGTCTCTATGACGCCATCCTCAAGATGCATGTCCCGCTTTATGTGGCCGAACGGGAGGAACTCCAAGAGGAACTGAGGCAAGAGGAACTGAGTAAGGAGGGGGTCGTTTTCTTTTCGGCAGTCCCCCTCAGGCTCGGCGCGGAGGCCGTAGGGCTTCTCATGCTCGCAAGCAGGGCGGAGGTGGCCTTCGACTTCGATACGGCCTCGCTCCTTTCGCTCGTCGGCAACAACCTTGCGCTCATAACGGAAAAGATAAGGCTCTTTCAGAAGACCGAGCGGCTTGCCGTAACGGACAGCCTTACCGGCCTTTACAATGCGCGTTTCTTCTACAACGCCCTGAATTCCGAGATATCGAGGACGGAGCGGTACTCGACCCCGTTTTCGCTCCTGCTCTTCGATGTGGACAATTTCAAGCGCCTAAACGACACATACGGCCATCAGGCCGGAGACGAGGTCCTTCAGGCCCTCTCGTCGGTCCTAAGGGCGACGGTGCGGAAGTCCGACATCGTGGCCCGCTACGGAGGCGAGGAGTTCGTCGCCATACTACCCAATACGATGAAAGAGGAGGCCTTCAACCTCGCCGTCAGGATAAAGGAGGCCATCGAGAAAAGCTCGTTCCTCCCGCAGGCGGTCAGGGTGACATTGAGCGGGGGTGTTGCGACATTCCCGGAAGACGCCTCCGATGCGAAAGGCATCCTTTATGCGGCCGATGCGGCCATGTACGAGGCGAAGGCCGCAGGCAAGATGCAAGTCCACCGCTACAGGAAAAAAAATGAAGCCCGTATTCAAAAGACCTGAGAGCCTGAAGCCCGGGGCGTTCCGGTATTGCCCGGGGTGCGGACACAGCATAATCCACAGGCTCGTGGCCGAGTGCATAGACAGGCTCGGCTTGCGGGAACGGGTCGTGGGCATTGCGCCCGTGGGCTGTGCCGTGTACGCATACGATTATTTCGATTTCGATGTGCTTGAGGTCGCCCACGGAAGGCCCCCTGCCGCGGCCACCGGGCTCAAGAGGACGATGCCGGAGAAGATTATCTTTTCTTATCAGGGCGACGGGGACCTTGCGGCCATCGGCATCGGGGAAATCATACATGCGGCAAGCAGGGGAGAGAACATCACCGTGATTTTCGTCAATAACGCCACTTACGGGATGACCGGCGGGCAGATGGCGCCGACCACGATGAGGGGACAAAAGACGACCACCACCCCGGAGGGTAGGACAAGCGGCCACCCCCTGAAGGTCTCGGAGCTACTGAGCACGATAGAGGGCGTCTCCTACATAGAGCGCACATCGGTGGATTCCCCGAAAAATGTCATCAGGACAAGAAAGGCCGTTGAAAAGGCATTCAGGTATCAGATGGAGGGGAAGGGGTTTTCCCTCGTAGAGGTGCTTTCGCCGTGTCCCACGGACTGGTGGATGTCGCCGGAGGAGTCGCTCAAGCGCATCCGGACGGAGATGGCCGCGGTCTTCCCGTTGGGCGTATTAAAAGACAGGTCCGCCGGGGAGGGAGACTGACCTTGGCAGGCATCCTCATAGCGGGCTCGGGCGGGCAAGGCATCCTGTTTGCCGGGAAGCTCCTTGCCGAGGGCGCAATGTTAGAGGGCAAGCATGTAACATGGTTTCCCTCATACGGGGCCGAGATGCGCGGGGGCACGGCCAACTGCACTGTGGTCGTCTCGGACGAACCCATAGGCTCTCCCATCGTGAAAAACCCCGACATCGTAGTCGTCTTCAACGAGGCCTCCCTTAAGAGGTTCGAGGGGAGGGTCAAAAAAGGAGGCCTCCTCCTTATGGACTCCACTCTCGTCAAGGCGTCTCCGGGAAGAAACGATATGCGGGTCGTCGAAATCCCCGCAACCGGGATTGCAATGTCCCTCGGTAGCGTAAGGTCCGCAAACATGGTCCTCATAGGCGCCCTCCTTAAAGAGACAAGCCTTCTTAAGGAGGACACGGTAATGAGGGCGCTGAAGGAACTTACGCCCGCCCGCAGGCTCAAGAGTCTCGATATAAACAAGGCCGCGCTCGGAAAGGGCCTGCACGGATGATAAGGAAGGCCTCTTCTGCCGACATAAAGGCCGTCCACAAGCTCGTAAACGAGTTTGCAAAAAGGCAGAAGATGATACCCCGCTCCCTGCATGAGCTTTACGAAACCATGCGGGACCTCTACATCTACGAAGAGGGCGGGCGGATAACAGGGGCCTGTGCCCTGCATATACTCTGGGAGGACCTGGCCGAGATACGGTCCCTGGCCGTGAGCAAGGACTCTCAGGGTAAGGGCGTGGGGACCGCCCTCGTTAGGAAATGCCTGAAGGAGGCGAAATCCTTGGGCGTAAAAAAAGTCTTCGCCCTCACATACAACCCGGAGTTCTTCCTCAAGATGGGCTTCGGCCATATAGACAAATCGGCCCTCCCGCAGAAGATATGGGGGGACTGCCTGAGGTGCCCCCGCTTCCCTGAATGCGATGAGCATGCGGTAATCTACGGATTCCGATGAAAGGCAGGCGGCTTGGGATCCCGAGGGCGCTCCTTTACTATAAACTCGGAAGGCTCTGGAAGGAGGCATTCAGGGCCTTGGGCTTTGAGGTCGTCACATCGCCCCAGACGAGCGAGGCCATTCTTAAAGAGGGCCTCATGCGGAGCGTCTCGGACATATGCCTGCCGGTTAAGGCGATGTTGGGCCATGTCGAAAACCTCAAAGACCGCGTGGATTTCCTCTTCATCCCAAGGTATGTGAGCATAGAAAAGGACGCCTACATGTGCCCGAAGTTCATCGGCCTGCCGGATGTCGTAAGGGCGAGCTTCGAGAACCTCCCGCCGGTCATAGACCCGGTTTACAATTTCAAAGAAGGCAATGCCGGAAAACGGTTTGCCGAATCCCTGTCCAAAGCCCTCGCACTGCCGGCCGGCGACTTAAAGGACGCCCTCTCGAAGGCGGAGTCCGTAGCGGCAAAGACCGCGGAGCCTCATCCGGGCGAAGGCCCATGGGGCGAAGGAAAACTCAACATAGGCGTGGTCGGAAGGCCGTATCTCGTGCTCGACGAATACCTGAGCAAGGGCATCGTCCGGAGCCTCGGAGAACTCGGTGTAAACGCCATCTACCGGGAACCTTCCCCGTCCGAGGTCTCCTAAGGCATGGAT
>CAZPPU010000038.1:5026-8594 GCA_964588515.1 uncultured Nitrospirota bacterium | reverse complement strand
ACCTGCACCAGGGTGCTGGCCCGAGCTTCCCCGCCAAGTGGATATACTGGAGCATGGGGAAAGAGGCGGTCGCATCCGCATACATGTATTTCAAAGACAGCGGCGTTGATGGTATTATAAATATCTCCAATGCAACATGCGGCCCGGACTCTTTTACGGGGGAGGTGATTAAGAGGTTCCATGAGGGCATTTCGAAGCCTTATATGACGCTCTCGATAGACGAGCATACTGCGGACGCGGGGATTCAGACGAGGCTTGAGGCCTTCATAGACATGATACTTTTAAGCCATGAAAAGAAAAGATGATGTCGTAATCATAGGGGCCGGCATAGGCGGCCTTGTGAGCGCATGCCTCCTTGCAAGACAGGGCAGGAAGGTTACCGTGCTCGAGCAGGGTAAGACCCCGGGCGGGTATGCGCAGAATTTCACGAGGGGCGGCTTTACATTCGATGCCACCCTGCACTCGATGAGCGGGCCCACGGACGGAAGCGCAATGCAGGAGCTTTTAGACGACTGCGGAATACTAAACAGGGCAGAGTTTATCGGACAGAAAACCCTTTACAGGCTCGTCACGCCCGACTTCGACATGAGGGTCGGAAATGGAGATATGCCTGCCTATAAAGAGCAGTTAAGCGGGCTTTTCCCCCATGAGCGGACAGGCATCGGGAGGCTCGTTTCCGAGGCCGAGAAGGTCTGCGAAAGCGTTGACAGGTTCGGCAGGTCGAGACTGCCTTATTTCCTTAATTTAGCGCTTTTCCCTCTCTTATACCCGAAGCTCATCCGCTACGACAGGCTGACGGTTATGGAGTTCATGCGGAGGTTCGTATCCGATAAGAGGCTCTGTGCAGTCATGAACGCGCTCTGGATGTTCTTCAGCCTTCCGCCGGAGCGTCTCGCATTCGCTTACTTTTTCTATCCGTTCGTGGACTATCATAAAAACGGCGGATATATGGTAAAAGGAGGCTCAAAGAGGCTTGTGGACGCCCTCGTGGGCTCTATAAGGGAATCCGGCGGCTCGGTGCACACGAATACCGAAGTCGTAGAGATACTCACAAACGGCAGGAGGGTCTCCGCCGTAAGGACCAAGGATGCGGAGTTCCATGCAGACCGGGTCATCTCCAATATAAGCCCGATGAGGACGGTGGAGATGACGGGCCGGGAAAAGTTCAAGGAAAAATACCTGAGGAAGATTTACGGCCAGAAGATTGCGATGCCCGGGGTCCAGGTCTACATGGGGCTGGACTGCAAGCTCTCCGACCTGAAGGTCGGCCCGGAAGACTATCTAATCGCCTTCATGGAAAACTACGACCTCGAATCGCAGTATCAAAAGTGCCTTAAAAACGAGCTCCGGGATTCCGGCGGCGGCTTCGGCATCACCTGCTATACGAATATGGACGACTCCATGGTCCCTCCGGGGAAATCCGCGGTCGGCCTCTTCAACCTTTCCGGGGGCAAATACTGGCTTGAGATGGATGAACGCACATACAGGCAGAAGAAGGCCGGGGTCACGGAACTCCTCATCGAGAAGGCCGAAAGGTTCATACCCGGGATTTCAGGGCATATAGAGGTCAAGGAGACCGCCACGCCGAGGACATTCCGCCGGTATACGGCGAACCCGGAGGGCAGTTACCACGGGTTTGAGCAGTCCGTGCCGCAGGCAGGCGCAGTCAGGAGGTTTTCGAGGAAGTACCCGCTTAAGGGGCTTTACCATGTGGGCGCATGGACATTCCCCGGGGGCGGGTACGCAGGCTCGATGTTTTCGGCAAGACAGCTCGTAAAGAGGTATTTCTCTTGAGGCTCACGGTCCCTCATATGGGGATGCTCGCAACGGCATATACGAGGGTGCTCAGGGCGCACGGCGTGGACATGCATCCTCCGCCCCCGCCCACCCTCGAGACCCTTAATATCGGGGTGAGACATTCCCCGGAGTTCGCCTGCCTTCCGTTTAAGATAAACTTGGGCAATATGGTCGAGGCCCTCAAGGCCGATGCGGACTCCATCCTCATGCCCGGCGGACACGGCCCGTGCAGGTTCGGTTATTACGGGGTCATACAGGAGCAAATACTGAAGGGCATGGGGTTTAATTTCACGATGGCGAGGACCGACAACCCCGACAGCCTCTCCGATATGGTCGGGACGATAAGGGGCATAAGCAACATAAAGGGGAAGTTCGACGGCTACAGGGTTTTTTATCTAATCCTCATGCGCATGGCCGCATTGGATGCGGCTCAGGCCCTTTACCATTACCGAAAGCCGAGGGAGGTCGAAAGGGGCGCAACCGACAGGGCCCTCGCAGAGGCCGTCCGTGTAATAGACGAGGAGGCCACATCGTTTCTCAGGCTCTTCAGGGCAAGGATGAAGGTCTGGAAGATATTTCGGAGGGTGAGGATAGACAAGGCCCGAAGGCCGGTTAAGATAGGCGTCTTAGGAGAGATATTCGTAGTCATAGAGCCCTTTGCGAATATGGATGTCGAAAAGAGGCTCGGGGAGATGGGGGTCGAGGTCGTAAGGGGCGTTTGGCTCAGCGACTGGCTTAACGACCGGTTCAGGTTCAAGCCCCTGAGGAGAAACCAGTCGAGGCTTTCCAAGAAGCTTGCGAGGGGTTATCTCAATTACCCATCGGGCGGGGAGAGCATAGAGACCGTGGGCAAGACCCTGAAGTTCCTGAGGGAAGGCGTAGACGGGGTGCTCCACATCATGCCCTTTACATGCATGCCGGAGCTTGTCGCCTCCACCGTCTTACACAGGATAAGCAGGGAGAGCGATTACCCGGTCTTGAGCCTCACATTCGACGAGCAACTCTCTCAGGCCAACCTCATGACGAGGCTTGAGGCCTTCGTGGACCTCCTTGAAAGGAACCTTGAAAGGAAAAAAAATGGGAAGATATTTAGGGGTTGACATAGGCTCTGTAACCACGAAGATGGTCCTCATAGACGGGCAGGGCCGCATCCTCTGGCAGTCCTACAGGAAGACCGCGGGCCAGCCCATCAGGGTCCTTCAGCAAACCCTCCTTGCCCTCAGAAAAGACATGGGCGAGGTGGATGTCTCAGGCGTCGGGGCCACGGGCAGCGGAAGGAAGCTCGTAGATTACATAGTGGGCGCGGACCTCGTAAAAAACGAGATAACCGCCCATGCGGTCTCGGCCATACACACGCACCCGGATGTAAGGACGGTAATCGAGATAGGCGGGCAGGACTCCAAGCTCATAATCATTAAAGACGGCGTGGTCGTGGACTTTTCGATGAACACGGTCTGCGCCGCAGGCACGGGCTCTTTCCTTGAGCATCAGGCGGGAAGGCTCGGCCTTGCGATAGAGGAGCTCGGCGGCTATGCCCTGAGGTCCATGTCCCCGGTGAGGATAGCGGGCAGGTGCACCGTGTTTGCCGAATCCGACATGGTGCACAAACAACAGATGGGCCATAACCTCGAAGACATAATAGCCGGGCTTTCGGACGCCTTGGTCAGAAACTACCTGAACAACCTTGCAAGGGGCAAGGACATCCTCGAGCCCATCGTCTTTCAGGGCGGGGTGGCCGCAAACGCAGGGATAAAGGACGCATTCGAGCGGG
>CAZPPU010000038.1:0-5016 GCA_964588515.1 uncultured Nitrospirota bacterium | reverse complement strand
GGGAGCTTAAAAAGGACATCTTAGTGCCCGTGCATTTCCGGGTGATGGGGGCATTGGGTGCGGCCATGCTTTCGACCGGCGCCCGGCGGACAAGGTTCAAGGGCTTTTCGCTTGCCTCGCAGGAACTCTTTACAACGAGCTTTTATTGCTCGGACTGTCCGAACAGTTGCGGAGTCATAGAAGTCTCAACCGGCTCGGAAATCATAGCAAGATGGGGGGATACATGCGGGAAATGGGGAGAGGCGGTCTCATGAGAACGGTTTTCATACTTACAGTGCTTGCGTTTGTTATCGGGGCGGAAGGGGGCACTGCCCCCGCCGCCGAGGAGCTGAGGGCGAGGCAAAAGGACATGAAGACGGTGAGGGCGAGCTTTACGCAGGAAAAGCGCTCCCCGCTCCTTAAAAAACCTCTAAAGACAAAGGGCGTCTTTTACTTCAAGGCCCCTTTGAATGTGAGGTGGCAGTATGAAAAGACCGTTACGGTCGTATATGACGGCACGGAGCTTTACATCTATTACCCGGAGTTGGGCGAGGCCGAGCGGATGAAGGGCATATCGGAGTTCTACACCGGCCCGCTCGGTTTCGACATCGCCAACCTCGAGAAGGACTACGATATGGAGGCGAAAAGGGAAAACGGCGCAATCAGGCTTAAGATCACGCCCAAGAGACGACTGCCTTTTGCGGGCATGGAGATGTTGTTCCCGGAGGGCGCGGCCTTTCCGTCGGAGATGAAAATCATAGACAGGACAGGGGACGAGACATTTATAAAATTTCTGGATGTGACCGTCAATACCGGGCTTTCGGACGAGCTTTTCAAGTTCGTTCCGCCCCCGGGCGTGCGCATAAAAGAAAGGACGGCCCCCTGAGGCCCGTTATAACGGGCATAGGCGTCGTCGCCTCTATCGGGCGCGGTAAAGAGGCGTTCTGGAAGGCGATTGAGGAGGGCAGGTGCGGCATAGGTGAAATTTCGCTCTTTGACACATCCGGCTATAAGGGGAAATTAGGGGCCGAGGTCAAAGACCCGCCATGGGTGGATTCGTCAATGTTCCCGTTATCGAAGGGTCTCCGGTTCGATAGGCTTTCGAGATGCGACAGGCTCGGTCTGGCCGCGGCCCACGAGGCCCTGAGGGACTCTGGACTCGACCTTGAGAGGGTGCCCCCCGCGCGGCTGGCCGTAGTCTTGGGCTGTGGCGCAGGCGGGCTTCTATCGGGAGAGATTTTCAAGAAGCAGATGTTTACGATGAAGAGGCCGAGGCCGAGCCTCCTTGTGCCTTTCAGCGCATCCGCATTTACGGACTGCCTTGCCATGGCAACGAGCTCAAGGGGCATGAGGGCCACGATTGCAACCGCCTGCTCATCGAGCGCAACCGCTATCGGGCTTGCCGGAGAGATTATCAAAAAGGGGCTTGCCGATGTCGTCATAACCGGCGGAAGCGAGTCCCTTTCGGAGACGACATTCAGCGGGTTTAATTCCCTGAGGGCCGTGGACGAGGCGCCGTGCAGACCCTTCGACAGACTGCGGAAGGGCATCTCCCTCGGCGAGGGGGCCGCCATATTCGTGGTAGAGGGGGGCAGTGCCCCCAATATCGGAGGGGGCCGTGCCCCCTATGCGGAAATCGCAGGGTATGGGCTTTCTGCCGATGCATATCATGTGACCGCGCCTGCGCCCGACGGGGCCTGCGTTTCCGAGGCAATAAGACTCGCCCTCAGGGATGCGGGCATGGAGCCGGCGGATATAGATTACATAAACGCCCACGGCACAGGCACGACGGCTAACGACCCGGCAGAGACCAATGCCCTAAAGCTCGTCTTCGGCAAAAGGGCATACGACATACCCGTAAGCTCAACGAAGTCCCTAATCGGGCATTGCCTCGGAGCGGCAGGGGCGCTTGAGGCCGCGGCCTCTATCCTTGCGCTCCAAAAAGGCGTGATACACCCCACGCTGAATTATAAAAACCCGGACCCGGAGTGCGACCTCGATTATGTCCCGGGAAAGGCCAGACATAAACCCGTAAAGGCCGTGCTCTCCAATTCCTTAGCCTTCGGCGGGAACAATACCGCACTCATACTGAGGGCCCTTTGATTGCAATAACCGGAATCGGCATCATAAGCGCCTTAGGCCCGGGCAGGGAGGCCCTCAGGGAGGGACTTCTGAAAGGGAAATCCAACGCAGGCGGGGTCAGGGACTTCGACCCAAAGGAGTTCATCCCCGGCCAGAAGACAAGGCGGATGAGCAGGTTTTCGAGGCTTTCGCTTTGTAGCGCGGTAGAGGCGGTTAAAGACGCGGGGCTTGCGATAAACGAATCGAATTCCCTAAGGACAGCCGTTATCGTCGGCACAGGGCTCGCAAGCACGGAAAGCACGGACGCCTTTTACGGCGGGCTCCTCGAGGGCGGCCCCCTTAACCAGAACCCGATGATATTCCCGGAGACCGTCCCCAACATAGCCGCAAGCCAGATAGCAATGCACTTCGGGATAAAAGGGCCCAATACGACATTCAGCCAGAACGAGACATCTTCCCTGCTTGCCCTCTGGTATGCGATGGAACTCCTCAAGGACGGCCATGCGGATGTCGCATTAGTTACGGGCGCAGAAGAGCTCAGCGCCGCAACCATCACGGGTTTCGGTTCCCTGCGCACCCTGTCTAAGGGTTCCCGCATGATGCCCTTCGACCGGAGAAGGGACGGCTTCGTCTTGGGAGAAGGCGCGGCCACATTGGTTATCGAAAGGCTCAAGGACGCTGAAAAACGGGGCGCCAATGTCGTGGGGGCTCGTAGCCCCTATGTGGGAATAGGGGGCATAAGCCTCGGTTCCGCACCGGTCGAGAGGCTCGATTACGACCTCTCGGGCCGCTCTATGGCCGATGCGATGAAGGCGGCCCTCAAGAATGCGGGCATGGATGTGCCCGATATGGTCTCTGCCGCGGCCAATTCCTCGGAGGAACTCGACTCTGCCGAGGCGCTCGCGCTTAAGGAGGTCTTCGGAGAAAGGAAGGTCGCCATAACCGCGCTCAGGGCCTACACCGGGTTTTTCCTCTCGGACGGTGCGCTCAGGATTGCAGGCACGGCCCTCTGCTTGAAAGAGGGCATTGTCCCTCCCATCCCCGGGCTCGAAGAGCCGGATGCGGGAATGGGCCATCTTGAGTTTATGAAAGAGACCGAACGGCGGCCCCTTAGGACGGCAATCGTGAATTCGTTTTCAACCGGCGGCTCGGCCGCATGCGTTGCGCTTAAAGGTCTACATATATAGTGATATAGACCTGAGTCTCCCCGCCCCTTGAGATGCCTTGTGCGATGCCGAGGGCCGGTGTTATACCGACCCTGTAGCCTAAGGTCATATCGAGCCTCGCCTCCGCGCCGATGCCGACCTTGATATCTCTTCCGTTTATATCCTGCCCCTCGTCCCACACGACCCCGGCATCCGTGAAGACGGCCATGTGGAGCCTGTCGAGGAAGAAGGGCTTTGTGCCTGCGCCCCTGAAAATATACTTTACGGGCGACCTGTACTCGACCGTGCCTGCCGCGGCATACTTGCCCCTCTGAAACCGCGCGGGATAGCCCCGGAGCGGGAATTCCTCGTTTTCGCTCTCAAGCCCCCCTATCTGAAACGCCTGCTGGGGGATTACCTCGCCGTCGGAGGCCCCTGCCTTGAGCTTTAGATAAACCACATTGTGATAACCTAAATTCATATACTCTTTATAAGAGCCTAAATATTCCCTTGAGCTTACATCGCTTCCTAAACTCTTTGAATAGTTTTTATATAAAAGCAAAACGGTCCTTCCTTCCTCCTTGCTTATGGAGTACGGATAGCGGCGGGCGTTTGAAAACTCAAGCCCGGCGAATATGTTGTCCCTCCGCCCCTCGAATACATCCTCCGGCCCCTCGGCCCTTTTCTGCCTCTGGTAGTGGTAACCGAGATGAAGCCTGTATCGGGATTCGAGGCGCTTCAGGGGGAATGTCATCCTTCCAAAAAAACCGGTCTGTTTTTCATAGAAGTCCTCCTCGTCTTTGAAGTCCGGATAAAACGCCGGCCTTTTATAGCCCCGGAGGAGAACCGACGGATAGAACCTGTCGTAGAGATAGATTATGTCGTAATAGCCCGTGCCGGTCGTCGTTCCGTATCCGGCCTGAGCTATATATGTGTGATAGCCCAGGACATCCTGCCCGGCAGTGAATGCGCCGAAGACCGGGCCGTCGTGGTCTGCCGTCAGCGTCGGAAGCCAGAAACGCGGCGGAAGACTCTTAAAGGCGGAATATTTCCGGGGGGACTCGCGGGGGCCGACGGCCCCCGCACCCCCATCCTTCGCACATCTGTCCTTAGCGGCCCTCACGGTCTCGTCCTCTTCCGGCCAGTAAGGACTTATTGAGGGGGAGGCTCGGCCTCCTGCGTCCTCAGGTATCCATGCCTCCGGCTTGTATTCCATGAGCGCGACCTCAAAACCCTTCGAATGATAGCTCGAAAACGCAATCCGTTTTCCGTCCGGGGAAATGTCCGGCCCGAACGCCCCGCCAAGGAGATGTGTCGTTTGATAGAGCCTCTTTTCCTCAAGCGAGTATGTAAAGAGGTTATAGACCCCTGTCCTGTCGGATGCGAATACCACGAACTTCCCGTCCGGAGACCATGTGGGGAAGATATTGTCGTGCGCATCCTCTATAAGTATGCTTTCGGCAGAAGTATTCGGTTCATAAAGCACGATGGAGGAGTTCCCCGCCTCGTCCCTTACCGAATAGGCGATGAAGTCCCCGTCCGGAGACCACCTCGGCCCGGAGACCCGGCGGTTTTCATAGTCCCTGAGAACCTTTAGAGATGCCTCGCCATCGCCGTGTTCGAGCAGGGCGAGGCCCTGCCTTGTGCCATCTACCCTTACGACTGCAATCTTCCCGTCAGCGGAGATATCCGGGTCTTTGACCCTCATGCCCTTTGTAAGCCTCCCGACTTCGTCTTCTTGGAGGTCGTAGTAGTAGAGGTCCTGATAAATGTTATACCCCCTTACAAGCTCGGCCTGCGTGAAGTAAAT
>CAZPPU010000037.1:0-12268 GCA_964588515.1 uncultured Nitrospirota bacterium | reverse complement strand
CTTATTAAATGCGTTTTTACGAGGCCCCCTTTTCCTGCGTTTGAATTTAAACATAACTGGTCCCCCCCCCCCGTCAAATTAAAAATTCTTATGGGCCGATAAGCCTTGACAAGTTATAATTATCAAGTCTTTAACACTATGGCGTGGAGAAGGCGATGAACAGGTTCAACAGACCCCCGAAGTAATATATAATAAGCGATGTCTGCGGTCGTGATAATCCCGGCGCGGTTTGGCTCGACCCGGTTTCCGGGCAAACCCTTAGTGCCCCTCAAAGGCAAACCCCTAATTCAGCATGTTTATGAAAACTCCTCAGGCTCAAGACTTGCCTCCGGGGTCATAGTCGCAACGGACTCAAAGGACATATTCGATGCCGTGGTCTCATTCGGCGGAAAGGCGGTAATGACATCGCCTGCCCATCGGTCCGGCACGGACAGGGTCGCAGAGGCCGCCGGCGCCTGCGATTATGATATAATTATAAATGTTCAGGGCGATGAGCCCCTGATAAAACCCGCAATGATAGACGATGTCATAGGACTGCTCGATGACGGGCGGGCCTCCATAGGCACACTCGCAAAGAGACTGAAGTCCCCGGAAGAGACGGCCGACCCGAATGTCGTAAAGGTGGTCTTCGACCCGGAGGGATTCGCCCTTTATTTTTCGAGGGCCCCCATCCCTTATCCGAGGGACGGCGGCCCTTCGGAGGCATTTAAACATATCGGGATTTACAGCTATAGGAAAGAGGCGCTTCGGAGGCTTGCGGCATTGCCCCCCTCGAGGCTCGAACTCATAGAAAAGCTCGAACAACTGAGGGCCCTTGAGGCAGGAATGAAAATCAAGGTCAAGGAGACCCGCTTCGATACAATCGGGGTGGATACGCCGGAGGACCTTAAAAGGGTTGAGAAATGGCTAAGTTCATCTTCGTAACGGGCGGGGTGCTTTCTTCCTTAGGCAAGGGCATAGCCGCGGCCGCAACCGGCGCGCTCCTTGAGACAAAGGGGATAAAGGTTACCCTCCAGAAGTTGGACCCCTATATAAATGTAGACCCGGGCACCCTCAGCCCTTTCCAGCACGGCGAGGTCTTCGTCACGGACGACGGGGCGGAGACCGACCTCGACCTCGGGCACTACGAAAGGTTCACCCACATAAGCACCTCTCAGGCCAATAATTTTACGACGGGCAGAATCTACTACGATGTCATTACGAAAGAGCGGAGGGGGGATTACTTAGGCGAAACCGTTCAGGTCGTCCCGCACATCACGGACGAGATAAAGGCCGCGGTAAAGTCCGTCTCCAACGGCTACGATGTCGTAATAGTCGAGATAGGCGGCACGGTGGGCGACATAGAGAGCCTGCCCTTTTTAGAGGCCATAAGGCAGATGCGCTACGATGTCGGCAGGGAAAATGTCCTTTACATGCACCTCACCCTCGTCCCCTATGTAAAGACCTCCGGCGAGATAAAGACCAAGCCCACACAGCACAGCGTCAGGGAGCTCAGGGAAATCGGCATCCAGCCCGATGTACTGCTCTGTAGGACGGACAGGCTCCTGCCTGCGGACATAAAGAGGAAAATAGCCCTCCACTGCAACCTCGACCCGGACGCCGTAATCTCGGCAATAGATGTGGAGAGCATCTACGAGGTCCCCATCGCCCTGCACGAAGAGGGGCTCGACGGCCTGATATGCAGAAAGCTGGGACTGAACAGGGAAGAGCCGGAACTCCAGGTGTGGCGGGATGTCGTAAGCAAGGCAAAGAACCCAAAGGCCGATGTCGTCATCGCCATAGTGGGCAAATACATCGGGCTTAAAGACTCCTATAAGAGCCTCACCGAGGCGCTCGGTCACGGGGGCATCGCAAACGACGCCCGTGTGGAGCTCCAGTGGGTGGACTCCGAGGAGATAGAGGCCCACGGCGTGGAAAAATACCTCTCCGAAGTGGACGGCATATTAGTGCCCGGGGGCTTCGGCATAAGGGGCATAGAAGGCAAGGTGGAGGCGGTCAGGTACGCCCGGCAGAAACTCATCCCCTACTTCGGCATATGCCTCGGGATGCAGTGTGCGGTCATAGAGTTTGCAAGGAATGTCTGCGGCCTGAAAGCAAACTCGACCGAGTTCGACTCAAAGACGCCAAACCCGGTCATATACCTGATGGAGAGATGGTATAACCCGAGGACCGGGGCATACGAGGTGAGGACCGAGATGTCCGAGAAGGGCGGGACGATGAGATTGGGGGCATATCCCTGCGTTATCAAGGCCGGCACACACGCCCACGAGGCATACGGCCTGACGGAGACCTCCGAAAGACACAGGCACAGGTATGAGTTCAACAACTCCTACAGGGAGACCCTGTCCCTCAACGGGCTCGTAATAAGCGGGGAAAGCCCGGACGGGAACCTTGTTGAAATCGTAGAGCTTAAGGGCCATCCATGGTTTTTGGGATGTCAGTTCCATCCGGAATTCAAGTCGAGGCCGACCGGGCCTCATCCCCTGTTTAAGGCCTTCATAGAGGCGGCCCTCAGGGAGAAGCCCTCCCTCATCAAGGAATGACAAGGAAGATAAATATCGGAGGCGCCCGCATAGGCGGGGACTGCCTCCCCCTCATAATAGCCGGCCCATGCGTTATTGAAAGCGACGATGTCGCCTTTGAGACCGCAAGGAGGCTCAAGGAGATATGCGGCAGGGTCGGCCTCGACCTCGTATTTAAAAGCTCCTACGACAAGGCAAACAGAAGCTCCCTGAATTCATTCCGGGGGCCGGGTCTTGAAAAGGGACTTCGCATTCTCTCCGACATACGCTCAGGCGTGGGTGTGCCCGTAATATCGGATATCCATTCCGTAGAAGAAATAAAGCCTGCATCGGAAGTCCTCGACGCCCTCCAGATACCTGCCTTTCTTTCGAGGCAGACGGATATTATCCTTGCCGCAGGGAGAACCGGTAGGCCGGTCAATATCAAAAAAGGCCAGTTCCTTGCGCCTTGGGATATGAAAAATATAATAGAGAAATTCGTCTCGACCGGAAACGAAAGCCTTACACTTACCGAAAGGGGAAGCTCCTTCGGGTATAATAACCTCGTCGTGGACTTCAGGGGACTGCCGGTAATGCGCAGTTACGGATACCCTGTCGTCTTTGACATCACACACAGCCTCCAGCTTCCGGGCGGGCAGGGGAAAAGCTCAGGCGGCCAGAGGGAATTTGCAGGGCCGCTTGCAAGGGCCGCCGTTGCGGTCGGCGTTGACGGCCTGTTTATGGAAGTTCACCCCGACCCGGATAAGGCCCTCTGCGACGGGCCCAACATGATACCCATAGGAGAGGTGGAAGAAATGCTCAGGGCCGTAAAGAAAATACATGGAGTAATAACCGCATGAACATCCTCGATGAGGCAAAAAGGCTTTTGAGGGTCGAGGCCGAGGCCGTAAGAAGCCTCGCAGACAGGATTAATGCGGACTTTGAAAAGGCGATAAACATCATCCACGGCTCAAAGGGCCGGGTCGTTGTAACGGGCATGGGAAAGTCTGGGCTTGTGGGGAAAAAAATCGCCGCAACATTGGCCTCAACGGGCACGCCTGCTTTTTTTCTTCACCCTGCGGAGGCAGGCCACGGGGACTTGGGCATGGTTACGAAAGACGATGTTATCATAGCCATCTCCAATAGCGGGGAGACCGAGGAACTCATCAGCCTCATCCCATATCTAAAGAGGTTTAATGTGAGCCTGATTTCGATGAGCGGGAATCCGGCTTCCACGCTTGCAAAGGCATCGGATGTGAACATTGACATATCTGTAAAAGAAGAGGCATGTCCATTAGGTATAGTTCCGACGGCCTCGACCACTGCGGCCCTTGCAATGGGCGATGCCATAGCGGTTGCACTGTTCCTTAAGCGGGGGTTTAAGGAAGAGGACTTCGCCTCGTTCCATCCGGGAGGGAGTTTAGGGAAAAAACTCCTTATCAAAGTAAGCGACCTCATGCACACGGGCGATGCCCTTCCTCTCATCAGGGCAGAGACCCCTCTTACCGAGGCCGTCATGGAGATATCCTCAAAGAGGCTCGGCACGGCCGTAGTCGCAGGGCTGGATGGAACCATCATGGGCATCCTCACGGACGGAGATGTAAGAAGGGGCATAGAGAAATGGGGCAAGGACTTCTTCGACATGAAGGCAGGCGAGGTCATGACGAAAAACCCCCAAACGATAAAAGCCGATGAGCTTGCGGCTAAGGCGCTCTCTATCATGGAAAGCCGCTCCATAACCGCCCTCTTAGTGCCGGACGGAGAAGGAAAGGCCCTCGGCGTCATACACCTGCACGATATCCTCCGGAAGGGGATTGTGTGAGAAATTCCGAATTAGACAGAGTGTCCAGCGAGTTCACGGGGCTTCTCAAAAGAAAGCTCAAGGGCCACCTTAAAAAAATTATTTTGTTCGGCTCGCATGCGAGAGTGGATTTTACCGAGGCTTCGGATTATGACTTTCTTGTTATTGTTGCCAAAAAAACAAAAAAGATACAAGAGGCGGTCCTTGATGTCTGTGTCGAGATTTTGAACAAATACGATGCGTTAATTGGATGTATCGTGTGCGATGGGGAGGAATGGGAAAAGAAAAAGCGATTTCCGATTGGGCGTAATATCTCGGAAGAGGGGATAGAGTTGTGAATGAAAAAGCCGATAAGGAAGTTATCAGAGAGATGCTTAGAAAATCCCGCGAAAAACTTATAACGGCCCGGATAGATTTCGAGCACGAGAGGCACGACGACTCGGTGTCCCGTTCTTACTATGCGGTCTATCATGCAATATCCGCAGTGCTATTTTCACACGGACTGCACTTCTCGTCTCACGCCCAGACTATAGGAGCATTCAATAAAGATTTTATAAAAACAAAGCTGTTTCCATCTTCCTTTACGCGCGTAATAGAAAAATTGTTCAACGAAAGGCAGATAGGCGATTATGACTTTGGAAGTTATATCGACGCCGGAATCTCTTCGGATGATTTGAATGCCGCTGAAAAAATCATAAAAACCTGCGAAGACTATCTCTCAAAACTTTATAATGTGCCAAAAGGATATTGGAGCCGTCATGAAGAAAACTAAAAAGCAGATCGTAAACATCGCAAAAAACATCAAGCTACTCATATTGGATGTGGACGGGGTCATGACGGACGGCAGGATAATACTGGACAACGAGGGCAACGAGTTCAAGGCCTTCCATGTGAGGGACGGCCACAGGATAAAGATGCTCCTCAGGGCCGGCCTTAATGTCGCAATCATAACCGGCAGGTACTCGAAGGTGGTCGAACGAAGGGCGCACGAATTGGGCATAACCGAGGTCTACCAGAGGTGCCATATAAAGACCGTTGCATACGAGCACCTGCTTGAGAAGTTCGGCGTCCGGGACGAGGAGACCGCCTACATAGGGGACGATATCGTGGACATACCGGTTTTCATGCGCGTGGGCCTGCCTGTGGCCGTTTCGGACTCCACGGAGGAGGCAAAGGCCAAGGCGGCCATGGTAACGAAGAACCCCGGAGGCAAGGGGGCGGTGAGGGAGGTTACGGATTTCATACTGAAGGCAAGGGGGCTTTGGGATGGACTCATCGCCGGGTACTCCGAGATTTAACCTCCCCATAGCGCTCACGCTGAGCAGGATTGTGGTAATCCCCATCTTCCTCGTCCTTACGCCGATGCGCCCTCTCACCGGCGCGCTTATATTCATTGCGGCCTCGCTCACGGACTTCCTGGACGGCTACCTCGCAAGGCGTTCGTGCATGATAACGAAGTTCGGCATCATACTGGACCCGATTGCGGACAAGTTCTTGGTGATATCCGCCCTTGTGCTTCTTGTGGACATGGGGCGGATTTCCGTATGGATTGCAACGATAATCATAGCGAGGGAATTCCTGATAACGGGCCTTCGGGTGGTCGCCCTTTCAAAGGACATAGTGATACCCGCGGAGCTCGGCGGCAAACTCAAGACCACGGCTCAAATCGCCTCGATCATATGCCTCATCTTAAGCAGGACCATCTCGCCCTTCGGCCTTGACCTCTTCGACCTGGGGACCGTCCTTATATGGGCCGCGGTAATCCTTTCGATAACCTCCGGGGTGCAGTATTCGGTGGCCTTCTGGAAGAGAACCACAACCCAATGAAGCCCGTACTTCTCATACTATACGCATATCTTTTAGGCTCCGTCCCGTTCGGCCTGGTGATAGCAAAGACAAAGGGCATAGACCTGAGGCAGGTCGGAAGCGGAAACATCGGCGCAACGAATGTCCTCCGGGCCGTTGGAAAGAAGGCCGCGCTATTTACTCTGCTTTGCGATGTCTTTAAAGGCGCAGTCCCGGTGGCGGTCGGCAGGATGCTCGGGGTCGGCCCTCTCTGGGAAGGTGCAATCGGGCTTTCGGCGGTCGCCGGGCATGTATTTTCCGTTTTCCTGAAGTTCAAGGGCGGAAAGGGCGTGGCAACCGCCCTCGGAGTCGTATTGATTTATGTCCCCAAAGCTGGTATCCTTACCATAGCCGTATGGCTCATTACTGCGGTGATAACGAAGTATTCGTCGTTGGGGGCGGTGGTTTGTTTTTTGCTTCTGCCCCTTGGCGTTTTACTGCTCGGATATTCCATCCTGCATGCGGCCGCATCTTTGGCGATAGCCCTGCTCGTCGTCTTCAGGCATATTGAAAACATAAAGAGAATCGCAAAGGGCGCCGAAAGGAGGATCGGTGAAAAGGCTTAGGGCGCTTTCTCTCGTGCTCCTCCTGCTTGTTGCGGGCCGGTGTTTCGGGCAGGGCGTATACGAAGAACAGCTCGACAGGGGCATAAGGAACAACGAGCCCTACTCGCATTTGCTCGTCAAAAGGGCCCACGGCGACAGGCAACTCCTTTCCGAGGCGGTCAAGCACTCCCCGGATACACCCGCATTTTATTTTGCGCGCGCAGTGGCCGGCCTGCCTAATATTTTTGAGGCCGCAGGTTTTGCCGCAGAAGGCATAAAGGCATACGGAAAGGATTTCAGGCGGGCGCTGAGCCTCATGTCGTTGCTCGCCCTCAGTCTCTTAGGCGCATTTGCGTTTGCCATGCTCATGACAGTCCTTTTACGCCTTCCCGCGGCGATTCCTCTCATAAGACACGATATCGAGGAGGACAGGCGGAAACTGCTCGTTGTCCTTGCGGTCATACCGGTTTCTCTTCTGGGACCGGTGTTTTTCATGGCAGGGGGGCTGATTCTCGCCGGGTTTTATTTCAGGAAGGCGGATAAGGCGGTCGTTTATCTTGCGCTTTCATTAATCCTTCTTTCGCCGCTTTATATAAGCGTCCTTGACATAATGCTTTCTGCGTCTTCCCCGAAGGTCAGGGCGGTCGTCTCCGTAAGCGAGGCGAGGGGCAATGCCTTTGCCATCGAGACCCTAAAGGACGAGAAGGGTTTTGCGCCCGAGCTCTCCCATGCCATTGCCCTTAAAAGGGAAGGCAGGTATGAGGAGGCGCTTGAGAAGCTTCGGAGAATCCCCGGCAACGACCCGAGGGCCTACACGAACATGGGCAATGCCTTTGTGGGCCTCGGGAACATGGCGCTTGCAAAGGAGTCATACCAGAAATCCATCGGGATGAAAGAGTCCGCCACGGCCCTCTATAACCTGAGCAAAGTCCTCCCCGACACATTGGAGTTTGAAGAGAGCAAAGAGGTGTATCGAAAGGCCCAGGCCCTCGACGGCGCGCTCATCCAGAAGTTGTCTGTGACCGAAAGCAGAAGCCCCAACCGCTTCGTCGCGGACGAGACGCTCACATTTTCCGAGCTCTGGGACTATACGGCCAAAAATGCCGTGGCGACCGTCAGGCCCTTTACGGCAAGCCCCATAGCGGCATCCTCGGTTTCCGCCGTGTGTCTTTTCCTCTTTGCCCTGCTCGGCAGAAGGCTGGGGGCCAAGAGGTGCTCGAGGTGCGGCGCAGTCTTTTGCAGGAAGTGCTCGCCCGGGATAAGAAGGGCGGACATGTGCCCGGCGTGCTATAGCTCGTTTCTTAAGCCGTCCGGGGAAACGCCTAAAGAACGGGTGGCAAAGCTCCTTTCGCTCCATGAAAGAAAAACGAGGATGAGACGGACCGTAAGGGCCCTCTCGTTCTTCCTGCCCGGCATCGCCCACATATATGCGGGGAAGGCGCTTTCCGGGTTCCTTTATCTCTGGGCCTTCGGATTTGCGGCCGTGGGGCTTGTCCTCAACATCCAGGCGCCGGTGTATTCGCACGGCTGGCTGAACCCGCTTTTCATAGTCATGGCAGGCATGCTTTATCTGGGCTCTATTTTAGTCGTCCAGGGGAGGCTTAAAAGAGGATGGCTTTAGAAGGCTCGTTAAAGGAATTCGGCCTTGCCGACATACTCCAGCTCCTTTATTACCAGAGGAAGACCGGCGTCTTGAACCTCGAAGGCCGGCTCGACAAGGTAAGGCTCCTTTTCCACGAGGGCAAAATCGTCCTGGCGGAATCCAAGCGCCGGGCCGATGAGCAAAGGCTCGGCAAGATACTCATTAAAAAAGGCGTCCTCAAGGAGCAGGACTTCATAGATGCGATGAAGGAGCAGAAAACCGCCGGCGGAAAGCTCGGACACTCCCTCATAAAGAAGGGCCTCGTTACGAAAGAGCAGATTCAGGAAATACTCTCCGCACAGATAACCGAGACCGTCACACATCTCCTGACATGGAAAGAAGGCAGGTACGAGTTCAAGCCGCAGGGCGTGCCGCTCGACAGGGAAATCCCCCTGAGCCTCGATACCCAGCACCTCCTTATGGAGGGTCTCCGGATAGTGGACGAATGGTCGGTAATCGAAGGCAGGATAAGCCTCGATTCCGTATTCGTGAAAACGGGGGCGACCACAGGGGGACTCTCCCGCGAAGAGGAAGAAGTCCTCGATTCCGTTGACGGCCAAAACGATGTAAGCGCAATAGCCGACCTTACGGGCATAGACAATATCCATGTCTCAAAGACCCTCCTCGGACTGCTCGATAGGGGGCTCGTAGCGCCAAAGACCGAAGAAGTCCCTGCGCCTGAGGCTGTGGCTAAGGCGCCTGCTCTGCCCGTAAGGAAAAAAGTAAGCATCGTCTTTATCGCAATCCCCATCCTCGTTGCCCTTGTCTTTAGCGTCCTCACGGTGCCCATGCTACAGGTAGATTTCAGATGGTATAATGCCTCGAAAAAAATAGACGACCTGAGTCGCCGCATTGATGTATACAGGTATGAAAAAGGCGTTTACCCTCCTGCACTCGGAGATATCACCCGTGAGATGGACCCGTGGGGCGCGCCCTATGTCTATACCGCATTGGAAAACGGCTTTACGCTTTTCAGCGCCGGGCCGGACAGGGCGCCGGGGACCAAGGACGACATCCGCTGAATGAAAAAGGCGGTCGTCCTTTTAAGCGGGGGCATTGACTCCTCAACCGCGCTTGCGATTGCAAAGGCCGAAGGCAGGGAGCTTTATGCCCTGAGCTTCGACTACCGCCAGAGGCACGGGCTTGAGCTTGAGGCCGCAAGGAAGGTCGCCGAAAGCATAGGCGCAAGGCATCTGATTATAAACTTCGACCTTAGAAAGATAGGCGGCTCCGCCCTAACAGCCGGCATAGAGGTTCCCAAGGGGGCGGTAAGCCCTGAGACCATCCCCATAACTTATGTCCCCGCAAGAAACACAATCTTCCTCTCGTTCGCCCTCGCATGGGCCGAGGTCCTTTCTGCCCCGGACATCTTCATAGGGGCAAACGCCGTCGATTATAGCGGGTATCCGGACTGCCGGCCCGAATACCTGAGGGCATTCGAGAACATGGCGAACCTTGCAACAAAGGCATCCGTCGAGGGCGGGATGAGGTTTGCGATAATTGCGCCGCTCCTTTACATGACAAAGGCGGAAATCATCAAAAAGGGGATTTCCTTAGGGCTCGACTATTCCCTCACATGGAGCTGTTACGACCCACTGCCCGATGGGAGACCCTGCCTTAGATGCGACAGTTGCCGGTTCAGGGAAAAGGGTTTCAAAGAGGCAGGGGTAGCCGACCCCCTTTTAGGCGGGGGTCGCTGACCTCATTTTTAGGCGGGGGGCACTGCCCCCCCATTTTGCGCAGGGGCTCGTAGCCCCATTTTGGTATAATAAGAGATGGAAAAGGCCGAGCACGAGAAGCGCGTAATGGAGAAGGTCAGGCTCGAAGAGGAGCTTGACCGGTTTGCGACCGAAGGCATAAGGGCGCATATGCTCCAATACCTGAAGGCCGACAGGGGCTACGGGGCTGGAGAGCTCGAGGTAGACCTCCGGTTTATCGTAGACGGAGAGCCGTCTTCCGTGGATTTTATCATAACGGTTGACGGCAAAAGGCTCATGGCCGTCAAATGCGCGCCCACCGCGCTTGAATCGAGGGAAAGGCACATATTGGCCTTCTGCCGGGTCGTCCATGACTGCCTGATACCGATGGCCGTCGTGACCGACGGCACGGAGGCGCGACTCCTCGATACGGCCACTGGAAGACTCGTCTCCGAGACGATGGAAGGCATCCCCCGGAGAGCGGGGCTCGACATCTCCGCATTCTCGTTTATAAAGTGCCCGGAGAGGAGGCTCGAAAAGGAAAAACTCATCCTCCGGGCCTATAATTCGATAAGCTGTCCGAGAGAATGACCGTAGGCCTCGTATACGACGATGTCTTCCTCATGCACAAGACCCCCGATTGGCATCCGGAGACTCCGGGGAGGCTTACCGCCATAATGGGCGCGCTCAAGGCCCCGGATATATGGGGCAGTCTCCTCCATATAAAGCCCCGCAGGGCGGGTTTCGAGGATGTCCTATTGGTCCACACCAAAGAGTATGTAGAGACACTAAAAGGGTTCGGTACGGGATATATAGACCCGGATACTTATATGTCAAGCGGAACGCTCGATGCCGCGCTTTATGCGGCAGGCGCGGTGATGAGCGCAATCGAAAAATGCAAAGCGGGTGAGGTCGAAAGGGCATTTTGTGCGGTTCGTCCCCCGGGGCACCATGCCGAGGCAGACAGGGCGATGGGATTTTGCATATTCAACAATGTTGCAGTGGGCGCGCGCTACGCCCAAAAGACCGGATATGAAAAGGTCTTCATCGTGGACTTCGATGTGCATCACGGGAACGGCACCCAGCACATATTCGAAGAAGACGATACGGTCTTTTACTTCAGCACCCACGAGTACCCGCACTACCCGGGCACAGGCAGTGCAGAGGAAAGAGGCAGAGGAAAAGGTAAAGGCTTTACATTCAATATACCCCTAATACCCCTAACTTCAGGAAGTGGAGATGCAGAATACCACAGGGCATACCATGAAATCCTTCCAGACCTTATGAGGGCATTCTCACCTGATATGGTCTTTGTCTCGGCAGGCTATGATATACATACAAATGACCCGCTTTCAAGCATATGTGTTTCCACCGACGGGGTAAGGGACATCGTAAGGGGCATACTTTCGGGCCCCGATGTGCCTTACATATTCTGTCTCGAAGGGGGCTATAACTTGAGGGCCCTTGCCGGATCCGTGGAGGCAACGCTCCAAGAGATGCTCCTCCCCGATATCGCAGGGGCTCGTAGCCCCCTTGAATTCCTCAGGCCTTTATGAGATAATCACATAGCTGAAAAAATGTTCCTTATAAGGAGACAGAAACAGTCCATCCTCAGAGCGGTTTATAAGGAAAACCTGAGGATTGTGGGGAAGTCCCCGCTTGTGCCGAGATGGCCTCTTTCGGCCATCTTTCTCAGGTGGCATGCGCTTTCCCTCTTTGTGCTCCTTATCGCCCTCTTGGGCAATGCAGGGCATCTCGATTCGACCTTCAGGGTTCATAGGGAAAGCTCCCTGCCCGATGGCCCCCTGCCGGTCGAATACCTCTCGATGATAGGGGGCGAGGGGGTGCCCTTGAAGCAGATATTCGGTCTGGGGGTAAAGACCATAGTCATAGACCCGGGCCACGGCGGGGAGGACCCCGGGGCCGAGGGGAAGTTGGGCCTCAAGGAAAAGGACATCACGCTCGACATAGCCAAGAGGCTCAGGGAGAGGCTCCGGAGCCGCAAGCTTAATGTGGTCCTTACGAGGGAAGACGACGGGACACTGCCCCTCCATGCGAGGACCGAATTTGCAAACTCCATGCGGGCCGACCTCTTTGTTTCCATCCATGTGAACTATCTGCCCTCGAGGCCAATGAACATCATAGAGACATATTATTTCGGCCCTTCCGAGGACAGGGAGGCCCTGAGCCTTGCGGTAAAGGAGAATGCGGATTCCCATTACAGGCTCGGGGAATTC
>CAZPPU010000036.1:8596-12521 GCA_964588515.1 uncultured Nitrospirota bacterium | reverse complement strand
CATGGGCACCGCCGCATAATACTCACCGCATAGGAACTGATATAGATGTGAGGAGCAAGAATATACCAGAAAGCAATAGATACAGATTCGAACAAATTGTATGTAGAAATACTGGATTTCCTTTTTTAGAATCAGAAGGCGAAGATAATGAGCATTACCATTTATTTTTCTATCCGTATAGGGGAAGTGAATTTAAATATTGTCAACCGTATAGGGGGATAAAATGAAGAGCAAGCTGATGGTCATGACACTTTTTTTACTAATGTTAACATCCACAATTTCTGCTGATGAGCTTGTGAAAGGGTATTATGATCCCGAAAATGATTGGTTTGTGTTTGAATATGTAAGTCCAGAAGCTGGTCCACAAAAAGCTATCTATGACCCTGGCAACAAGGTTGACCCTACTGTAAAGACTCATGTCGCATGGGACAAGGAGACAAGTGGATATGTTTATAGTTTTAGGGTTTCAAATGGTAATCAGGCAAAACAGGTATTAAGTACTATTATTATAGAATTTGACGCCTCTCTGTATGGGCAGGTTGCGCCTAATGCGGATTGGGATATGAACTTGCACCGCATTAACATGCCTGACACATGGGAATGGTTTAATCCAGAAGGGATTTTACTGGGCAAAAATCAAGATGGCTTTTCTTATAAAAGCAAAGGGCTTCCCTCAATCATGGATATGGCTTTCTTTGGGATGAGAAGGATAAGATTTTCAGGTCCCTCTCCTACGTACGACCCTGATGAGATTCATGATTCTTTTGACCGAGTCATGGACGCTCTTCTGGCTCAGTATCCCCATGCGGAAGATACAGTTAAAGGCAAGACCCTCGGCCCCACGGCCCCTCCCGCCGACTTTAAACCCCTTGATTTCCTCGATTACATCATCTCCATGAAGCACGAGGCTTTTACATTAGGCTGGATAACGAACAAGGGCATAGAGCAGAGCCTGGATGCGAAGTTGGATAGTGCAAAGAAGAAGCTCGAAAAGGGCGATACTAAGACTGCAAAGAATATTCTCGGTGCCTTCATAAACGAGGTAGAAGCGCAGGGATGCGAGACATACGAGGGGGGCAGTGCCCCCTGCCCTCCGGGCAAACACCTCACACCCGAGGCGTATGCGCTCTTGAAGTATAATGTTCAGTATTTGATAGAGAGGCTGTAGCCCGCTGGATTTAAGCGCATATTTTCCCCACTTATAAGGCAAACCTAAGGATTCGGGTTACTGTGCGGCAACCTTGCTTTTTCAGCCGCATTCAAATAAAATACCGCCATGAAAAAAATACTCGTCATACACGGCCCCAACCTCAACCTCTTGGGCAAGAGGGAGCCGGACATCTACGGCAGGACGAGCCTGCCTGCGCTTGACAGGAAGATAAAGGCAACCGCAAAGGCCCTCGGGCTCGATATCTTCACCATGCAGTCAAACAGCGAATCCGCTATAGTCACCCGCATACAGAAGGCGGACTACGACCTCCTGATAATAAACCCCGCGGCCTTCACCCATACGAGCGTCGCCATCAGGGACGCCATCTCCGCGGTCGGAAAGCCGGCCATAGAAGTGCACCTCTCAAACATCCACCGGAGAGAGGAGTTCAGGAGCCGCTCTTACATCGCCGGCGTCTCGATAGGCCAGATAAGCGGCTTCGGCCCTGAGAGCTACATGCTTGCCCTGAGAGCGGCCAAGGGCTTTCTTTCCTCCTAAAAGAACCCCTTATGCAACCCCTGTATTCGCATAGGCTTTCTGCCTTAAGGGCCTCCATGAAAGGCATGGACGGACTGCTCGTTACCGGGATGAGCAACCTGAGGTATCTGACCGGCTTTACAGGCTCCTCCGGGTTTGCGCTCATCACAAGGCGGGAAAGCATCCTTGCCACGGACTTCAGATACACAGAGCAGGCGGAAAAAGAGGCTTAAGGATGGGCGATAGTGCCGGAAAAGGGCAGGGTGCAGACACTTAGGAGGCTCCAGAGGAAAACCGGAATCCGCACCTTGGGGTTTGAGTCTTCGGTAAGTTATGAGTTTTACCGGCGGCTTCGGGGGTTGCGAGCCCCCACGCTAAGGCCGGTCAAAGGGCTTGTAGAGAGGCTGAGGGCGGTAAAGGATGAGGCAGAGATAGGTTTAATAAAAGAGGCCGTAAGGAGGGCGGAGGCCGCATTCATGGATGTCCTCCCGCATATCAAGGCGGGCGTCTCCGAGAGGGCGATTGCCCTTAGGCTCGAAGAAAGATTGAAGAAAATGGGCTCTAAGCGCCTGCCTTTTGATATAATAGTTGCATCCGGGCCGAATTCGGCCATGCCCCATGCCGGCGTAACCCAAAGGCGGCTCAGGCCCGGGGACTTGGTCATAGTGGACTGGGGCGGAGAGGCCGGGGGCTATTGCTCGGACATTACGAGGACGCTTCTTCTTAAGGGGCCGGGGGGGGCCGAAAAGCAAAGGATTTATGCCCTCGTGCTTGCGGCCCAAAAGAAGGCCATCGGGGCCGTAAGACCGGGGGCGAACTCAAAAGAGATTGACAATACCGCCAGAGATATTATAAAAAAGGCAGGATACGGGAAATGCTTCGGGCACGGCCTCGGCCACGGGGTCGGCCTTGATGTCCATGAACTGCCGACTGTTTCAGCCGCCCGGCGGGGCAGGCTCAGGCAGGGCATGGTATTCACCGTAGAGCCGGGCATATACCTGCCCGGGGTGGGAGGGGTAAGGATAGAAGACATGGTAGTCGTTGGGGAAAAAAGCGGACTGCGGCTTACATCGCTTCCGGGGAGGTTTTTAAAGCGCTCATGATTTCCACTGCGGATTTCAGAAAGGGCATGAAGCTCGAATTCAGGGGCGAGCCCTGCGAGATAGTGGACTTCCAGCATGTCAAGATGGGTCGCGGGGGGGCCATCATAAGGACGAAACTGAAGGGGCTCATCTCCGGCTCGGTCTTCGATGAGACATTCCGGAGCGGGGAGAAGTTTCCGCCGCCCCACCTCGAACAGAAACAGATGCAGTACCTTTATGCCGGGGAAGGGTTTTATTACTTCATGGACACCGGGACATTCGAGCAGATTTCCCTCGATGAGGAAAAGCTCAAGGAGGCGAAGAAGTTCCTCAAGGAAAACACGGTGGTTACGGTCCTCTACTACCGGGAGGCGCCGGTCTCGGTCGAGCTTCCGACATTCGTTGAGCTCATGGTCAAGGAGACGGAGCCGGGTTTCAAGGGGGACACGGCCACAGGCTCGGGCAAGCCCGCGGTGCTTGAGTCCGGCGCTGTGGTAAGGGTGCCCTTTCACATAAATGCGGGCGACATCATAAAGGTCGACACAAGGACATCCGAGTACATAGAAAGGGTGAAATAATATGGAACTCGACGAGCTTAAAGCGCTGATAGAGCTTTTAAGGGACACGGACATAAGCGACCTTCAGGTGGAAAAGAACGGCGTGAAGGTCAGGATAAAAAGGGAGCGGTTCCTAACCTCCGTGGAGGTGCCGCGGAAACTCCTTCAGCAGGAGGCCGCCTTGCCTCAGGCCGAACCCGCCTCCGAGACACAGCGCCTCGTTACCGTAACCGCGCCCCTCGTGGGGACATTCTACAGGGCGCCTTCCCCTGATGCCCAGCCCTTCGTAGAGGCGGGCACTGCGGTCAAGAAGGGACAGGTCCTCTGCATGATAGAGGCGATGAAGCTCATGAACGAGATAGAAAGCGACACGGACGGCGTCCTCGTCAGGGCGCTGGTCGAAAACGCCCAGCCGGTCGAGTACGGCGAGCCGCTTTTCCTCATCGAGCCGGTATGAAGCTCTTTAAGAAAATCCTCATAGCAAACCGCGGGGAGATAGCCGTAAGGGTCATCCGCGCATGCAGGGAACTCGGGATAAGGACCGTGGCCGTCTACTCCGACATAGAGAAGGACTCGATGCATGTGAGGCTTGCAGACGA
>CAZPPU010000036.1:1564-8586 GCA_964588515.1 uncultured Nitrospirota bacterium | reverse complement strand
ATCCGTCTGCATCGGCCCTGCCCCCTCCTCGGCCAGCTACCTCAACATCCCGGCGATACTCACGACGGCCGAGATTACCGACGCCAATGCGATACACCCGGGCTACGGGTTCTTGGCCGAAAACCCCCATTTCGCCGAGACATGCCAAAGCAGTGGCATAGTCTTCATCGGGCCCACTCCGGAAAACATCAGGCTCGGCGGGGACAAGGCAAAGGCAAAGCAGATTATGAAAAGAAGGGGCATCCCCATAGTCCCGGGAAGCGACGGTCCGGCACACACCGTGGAGGCCGCCCTTAAGTGGGCAAGGAAGATAGGCTTCCCCGTAATACTCAAGGCCTCGATGGGCGGGGGCGGAAGGGGCATGAAGATAGTCGAGGCCGAGGAGGCCTTAGAGCAGGCATTTTACATGGCGCAGAGGGAGGCCCTCGCCGCATTCGGCTCAAACGAGCTTTATCTGGAAAAATACATACCGGATTTCAGGCACATCGAGGTGCAGGTCATGGCGGACTCAAAAGGGGATATCATACACTTGGGCGAAAGGGACTGCTCCATACAAAGGAGACACCAGAAGCTCATAGAGGAATCCCCCTCGCCCTTTTCCACGGAGAAGTTCAGGAAAAAGATAGGCGAGCTTGCCGTAAGGGCCGCAAGGGCCCGGAAATACCGGAACTTAGGCACGGTGGAATTCATCGTCGAGCCCGACGGGAGCATATACTTCATGGAAATGAACACCCGCATACAGGTCGAGCACCCGGTCACCGAAGCGGTCACCGGAATAGACCTCGTAAAGGAGCAGATAAGACTTGCAGGAGGACTCCCCCTCGCCTTCAAGCAGAGCCAGATAAAACTCAAAGGCCATGCCATAGAATGCAGGATAAATGCGGAGGACCCGGAAAAGTTCATCCCCTCTCCGGTCAAAATCACATTCTTCTACCAGCCCGGCGGCCCGGGTATAAGAGTGGATACCGCGGCCTATTCGGGCTCGTCCGTCCCCGCGGAGTACGATTCCCTCGTTGCAAAGCTCATCGCCTTCGGCTCCGACAGGGCCGAGGCCATTGCAAGGGCGGCAAGGGCGCTCGATGAGTTCAAGGTAGAAGGCATAAAGACCACAATCCCGTTCCATAAGAAGGTCTTAGCCAACAAGGACTTCGTGGAAGGCAACTTCAACACCGGCTTCCTCGAAAGACTGAACGGCAAGCCGGAGGAGGCCAAACGGGAGGAGGTCCCCGCCGTCTGAGCATGTACTTGGGCGGTCTTTGCTTCATCGTATCCGGCACAAAAGACCTTACATGTCTTGAGGCCGCACATATGGCCCTCAAGTCGGGCGTCCGGTGGCTTCAGTACAGGGAAAAGAATAAGGACAGGCGCAAGCTCTACATCGAAGCCCTTGCCTTGAGACTGCTTACAAGCAGGTTCTCTGCAATATTGACGATAAACGACTATGCCGACATCGCCCTTGCCGTCTCTGCCGACGGCCTTCATATAGGGCAGGAGGACCTGCCGCTTGCCGAGGCAAGGAAGCTCCTCGGCCCCGGAAAAATAATCGGGCTTTCGACCCACAGTATCCAAGAGGCAAGGCAGGCCGGGGCCGGAGGCGCAGACTATATAGGGTTCGGCCCGGTCTTCGGGAGCCTCACGAAAGACGCCGGACCGCCTAAGGGCCTCGGGCTTTTAAGAAAGGTCAAGGACTCGGTGGGCATCCCGGTGGTCGCCGTAGGCGGCATAGACCACGGCAACATCGAATCCGTCCTCTCCGCCGGGGCCGATGCGGCCGCAGTCGCCTCGGCCATCCTCAGGGGCGATGTGGAGGGCAATGCCCGCATGTTACTTGAAGCGCTGAAGCCGGGCGGGAAAGAAATCCCCATGGATTTTTGACAGGGGATTGTTATATCCTAAATAGCGGTTTAATGTCCGGCGATATTGCGGATATGGAGGTATTATGAAGGGCAAAGCGATAAAAGGGTTTTTTCTTTTTCTCTTCTTGCAGGCGCTTTTCTCCTGCGCCAAGCCCGAGCCTCAGAAGGCATGGCTTGACGAGAGGGGGACGGACAAGGACGACTTCGCATATTCCGTCGCAGTAGACAGCTCGGGCAACGCCTATGCGGCTGGCTCAACCGGCGGTGCGCTCGCCGGAGAGAACGCCGGTTTCAGGGATGTATTCCTTGCCAAGTACGACCCTTCGGGCGGCAGGCTCTGGCTCGTTCAACACGGGACGTCCGCATGGGAGGAGGCATACTCCACTGCGGTGGACGGCTCGGGCAATGTCTATGTCGCCGGCTATACATTCGGCAACATGGACGGGCAGGAACGGCCGGGTCTCTATGACCTCTTCCTCATGAAGTTCGACCGTGAGGGGAACAAACTCTGGGTGCGGCTTGCGGGGACTCCCGAGCACGACTACGCATATTCCGTGGCAGTGGACAGTGCGGGCAACGCCTATGTCGCCGGCTATACCGAAGGGGCGCTCGGGGGCCAGCAAAACGCAGGGGGCGCGGATATCTTCCTTCTTAAGTTCGACCCTGAGGGGAACCTCATCTGGTCAAGACAGATGGGTACGCCCTCAGACGACATAGCATACTCCGTGGCCGTAGAGCCCGGGGGCGGCGCCCTCATAGCCGGATACACCGGGGGCGGGCTCGACGGGGGCGCATATAGCGGAAGCTGGGACGCCTTCCTCGTGAAGTTCGATGCCGGAGGAAACAAGCTCTGGTCCAAGCAGTTGGGTACGCCTTCATGGGACGAGGCATGGGCGGTTGCCGTGGACGGCTCGGGCAATGCATATCTTGCGGGATATACGGGAGGGGACTTCGACGGGCTCAAAGGCGCGGGCGCTTTCGATATATTCCTCGTAAAGTTCGACCGGCAGGGGAACAAGCTCTGGGTGCGGCTTTCCGGCACTCCTGAGCACGACTACGCCCGCTCGGTGGCCGTGGACGCCGCAGGGAACGCCTATGTCGCCGGCTATACCGAAGGGGCGCTCGGTGCAAAAAACGCAGGAGGCGCAGACCCCTTTGTCCTTAAGTTCGACCCTGACGGCAAAAGGCTCTGGGCCTTTCAGACGGGAAGCCCGGCAGGCGATTATGCGTTTTCTTTGGCCGTGGACCCCTCCGGCTCGGTCTATGCGGCAGGGGAGACATCGGGGGGACTCGACGGGAAACAAAACGCAGGGGCGCACGACCTCTTCGTCCTTAAGGCGAACCCGCCTTTGGAACTCTCCCTTTGGCAGAAGATAACCCTTTCCATTAAGATGACCCTTAAAAAGTTGGGCGTTGGCAAGTAGAGTCGGCCTCATAAGCGCAACTCCCTTCGAGGCAACAGAGGTCGTTAAAAGGCTTAAGCGGGCGGGCGGTTTCCACCGGGGGCGTATAGGAAGAAAGCCGGTCGTCTATACGGCCTCCGGCATAGGCGTCGCAAATGCGGCCCGTGCGGCGACCCTCCTTATAGAAAGGTTCTCGCCGGATATCATCATCCTTTTCGGCATCGGAGGGGCCTACCCGGAAAGCGGCCTTTGCATAGGGGATGTGGCCTTTGCGGAGAAGGAAATCTATGCGGATGCCGGTGTAAGGCTTAAAGACGGCCTCCACGACCTCAGGGTCATAGGCATTCCGCTTCTTAAAAAGGGCGGGAAGGCCTATTACAACGAGTTCCCGCTTGACAGGAGGCTCATTAAAAAGGCGATGGCCGCAACCGGAATAAAACACACCGGCGTGTTCCTTACGGTTTCGGCCTCTACGGGGACGGCCCTGCTCGGTCTTGCCCTCGGAAAGCAGTATAAAGCGGTATGCGAAAACATGGAAGGCGCGGCCGTGGCCCAGATAGCCGCCCTCTACGGAATCCCCATGCTTGAAGTAAGGGGGATAAGCAACATGGTCGAGGACAGGGACACCTCACGGTGGGACAAAAAAACCGCAGGCCTTAATTGCCAGAAGGCGGTTGTGGGGCTTATAGGCGCTCTTAACTAGCCCTTACTTCCTCGCCCCACCCTGAACGAACTTTCCGTCAATGAAAATTATAATACACTATTGTATGATACCAAAAGGTATGATATAATTAAGCCATGCAATTCTATAACAGGGGGAAGGAGCTTTCACGGCTGTCGGAAATCGCAGCCCTGTCCGCCCAGAAGTCGCACATGGTTGTGATAACAGGCAGAAGGCGGATAGGAAAGACAGAACTCATCAGGCAGTTTTCGCATGGCCGAAAGGACTTGCTCTATCTTTTCGTCTCCAAAAAGAAGCCCCATATCCTGCTTGAGGAGTTTACCGACCTCCTCTTTGAAAGGATTCCTAATAAGCTTTTGCGGGTTATGCGTTCTTTCGGGAGTTTTGAAGACTTCTTTTCATTCCTCTTCAGCTACATGAAGGAGCACCGTCTTATCGTTGTCTTTGACGAATTCCAGAACTTTGAATTCGTCGACCCATCGGTCTTTTCCATACTCCAGAAACACTGGGACAAGGAAAAGGCCGACATAAAAGGCGCATTCATATTCGTGGGCTCGGTTTTCACACTCATGAAAAAGGTATTCGAAGGGAAAAAAGAGCCTCTCTTTGGAAGAGCAACAGCAAGACTCTATATGGAGCCTCTCGACCCGGATGCGGTTTCAGAAATACTTTCCGACCATCATCTCGATGCGGTCGTTCACCTGCCCTTTTATTTCACCCTGTTTGGCGGCATCCCCAAATATTTCTTCCTATTAGACAGGTATCGTCTCTTCGGAAAATCTCATGCGGAGATAATTAGAAAGTTTTATTGCGAACCGGATGCTCCGCTTCAGAACGAGGGAAGGGAGCTTCTTATAGAGGAATTCGGAAAGAACTACCATCTCTACTTTTCTATTCTCCAGGTGATTGCAGGCGGTGAGACCCAGATGGCCCGCATCGCAGATAGTTCAGGGATAAACATCACCAGCATAAGCAAATATCTCGATGAGCTTACCTCTTATTATCAGGTGCTTGAAAGAAAAACACCTGTGACTGAATTCAAACATGTGACGAAGACAGGCAGGTACCATCTAAAAGACCAGGCATTGCGCTTCTGGTTCAGGTACATATTCAAAAACCAGAGCCTGATTGAGATAGGCGATGAAAAAGGACTGACCGCAAAGATACTGAACGACTTGCCAAACCTGATGGGCTGGTCATTTGAAGAGCTGATACGCGAACTTCTATTAAAACGGAATACGGAAGATATTCTCCCCTTCAGGTTTAACCGAATAGGCGGCTTCTGGACAAAAAAGGGAGATGTGGAGATAGATATAGTCGCCATTAACGATGAGGAGGGGAAAGTACTTTTTGGAGAGTGTAAGCTCAAAGGGGGCAAATTTACAAAGAGCGAGGCACAGAGACTCAAGGAAAAGGCACGGTATGTAAAATGGAGGATGGGCAAGAGGGAAGAATATTTTGCCCTCTTCTCGATGGATAAAATATCCGAATCTCAAAGAACTGCACTTGAAAGAAATGGAATATTGTATTTTGACCTGAAAGGGTTGATAAAAGGATGACAGTTTCCGGTATATAACCTTTAGTTAGGCCCGCCTTACGGCCTCCAGTATTCCCTGAAGTCCCCTGCCTTCGTAATCCAGACTATGTAGGGGGCCTTTGTCACATCGCCCTTTCCATCGAATTTTATCGCGCCTGTTGCGCCTGAAAACTCAAGCCCGTGGAGCCGGTCTATAACCGGCCCTCCTTCGGTTGTGCCCGCTTCTTTAATGGCCGTAAGGAGGACATTGACGGCATCGTATGCGTATATGGAATAAGGGCCGAGGTCCCCGAACCTCTGTTGATATTTCTCTATGAAGGCCTTTGCCGCGGGGATGTTTGCGGGGTCCGGGCCGAATGTGATGAATGTGCCCTCGGCCGCAGTGGGCCCTGCTATCTCTATGAACTTCTTGTCTATGACCCCGTCTCCGCCCATGAACGGGACGGCCATGCCGAGCTCCCTTGCCTGTCTTACGAGGAGTCCCGCCTCGGGATAAATGCCCCCGAAGTATACGAGGTCGGGTTTTTTGGTCTTGATAGCCGTGAGGACCATCTTGAAGTCCTTATCGCCTTGTACGATTCCGCCGTAGTAGACGGTCTCGACCGCATTACCGAGGCGCTTTTTGAACTCATCCGCAAGGCCCTGACCGTAGGTGGTCTTGTCGTGTATGATTGCAACCCTTTTAATCTTAAGCTCCTTAAGCACGAAGTCGCCTGCCACCCCGCCCTGCCGGTCGTCTCTCCCGCAGACCCTGAATACGCCCTTGAGCAGTCTGTCCGTAAACAGGGGGTTTGTGGAGGCCGGGCTTATCATCGGGATGCCCGCCCGCGCGTAGACATCGGAGGCTGGTATGGAGGCGCTTGAATTGAAATGCCCGATTATGCCGACTGCGCCCTCGTTTACGAGCTTGTTGGCGACTGAGACGGCCTGCTTTGGGTCGGCCTGGTCGTCGCCAACTACGATTATTATGCGTTTGCCCAACAGTCCGCCCTTTTCGTTCCATTCCTCTACGGCGAGGTTCACTCCGTTTCTGAAGTCCGTGCCCATCTTGGCCTGAGGCCCGGTCATCGGCCCGGCTATGCCGACCTTTACGACGGCCTCTTTGGCCCGGCAGGAGACATGGAAGAGGAAAAGCAGGGCAAACAGAGCGAATGCCTTTTTCATTTTGCGCCCCTTATGAACTTGCCGATTTTCTTTGCCGTCTCTTTGGAGAGGCCGATGAACTTCAGGCCTACGCCCACGCCCGGCTGTGAGTGCTGGACCTCGGCATGCACATTGAGTTTTTCGCCGTCAAGCTCGAAGGAAAGCTCTACGATGTTGCCCGCAATGAGGGTCGTCTTCGCATAAAGGTATATGCCCGATTCGGAGAGGTCGAGCCCTTCGGCCTTAAACCTCCGGTTGATTATCACGGGGAGGGCGACCGGCACCCGCTTTACCCTTTTCTTCACCATGGGTAATTTTATACTATGCCGCCGGGGGTTTCAATATCTTTTTTCCTTCTTGACGACCTTGCCTATGATATTGAAATCGCCCTTTTTGACCTC
>CAZPPU010000036.1:1127-1456 GCA_964588515.1 uncultured Nitrospirota bacterium | reverse complement strand
GAAGTCCCCGGGACCGGCCTCGATATGGGGGTTTACTATGATGACCTCGCCTCCCTTGAACTCGGGCTCCATCGAATCCCCTATCACCCGGAGGGCAAAGACATTCCTGCCCCTTACATCGGACTCTATCCACTCGTCCGCATCACCGGGCTCGAAGGCGTCGCAGACCTCTTTCCACTTGCCGGCGAGCACCCACGAGACGACCGGGACCCTGTTTGCCCGTCCGGCCCTCGCCGGCTCTATGTTCACATCCATGTAGCCCGTCTCCCTCAGGAACTCATCCATAGGAACGCCCAGCCCGGCCACGACCCGGACGAGCACATCGAATG
>CAZPPU010000036.1:0-1117 GCA_964588515.1 uncultured Nitrospirota bacterium | reverse complement strand
CCTCCTGTTGCCCTTCTCTATGAAAAGTATATGTGCGTCCGAGACCCCCGCCCTCTGGGCAAGCTCCTTTGCGGAAATCCCAAGCCCCAGCCGCCTTGCCCTTAAGAATTCGCCTACGGTCATGTAAAAACTATAGTTCAAAAAAATAAAAATGTCAAGACAAAAAAACCTCTTGACAAATTGGGCTATTAGAATCTATACTAACTATAGTTCTTGAAAGGGAGGCTCCTATGACGACAGGGAATATCGAAGAGAGGCTCTCCGGCGACCTCGGGCGCATAGCCGGCGTCCTGGGGGTAAGGGCCGCGCTTAAGCTCTCACGGGAATTCGGGGGCGTATGTCTTTATATCAGGGGCGCGGGGCCGCTCCGGAGGGAACTGAGGGATGCGAAAATCCGCGAGGACTACGAAGGGGGGATACCGGTGCCGGTAATCGCGCTCAAGTATGGCCTTACGCAAAGATGGGTCCGGACGGTCCTGAAGAGGGGGTAATGGACAACCGCCGCGGGGTTTTGCTAAGATTAATCAAGGGGCTGCGAGCCCCTGCGATTTTGGGGCTGCGAGTCCCCACGATTTTGGGGCTGCGAGCCCCCACGCTATTTAGAGGCACGGCTTTCATCTTTGCCGGTTAAGACATGCAAAAAGCCATAGGGATAGATTTAGGCGGGACGAACATGCGGGCCGCCCTCGTTGACGGCGAGGGCCGCATCCTTAAGCGGGTGAAGGCGCACACGCCCGCCGATAATGTGATCCCTGCGCTTCGGGGCGCAATCGAGGAGATAGCCGCAGACGATGTCCTAAGCGATGTCATAGGGATAGGCATGGGGGTGGCCGGCCTCGTAGACAGGAGGGCAAAGAAGGTCCTCATATCCCCGAACATCCATTCCCTCGACGGACTGGACTTTGAGGGCCTATTCCCGGGGCAGGCGCTTGCGCTTGAAAACGATGCAAACGCCGCCGCATTGGGCGAGTTGTGGCTCGGCGCGGGAAGACAATTCCGGAGCTTTGTGCTCCTGACGCTCGGCACGGGGATAGGCGGAGGCTTCATACATAACGGAAGGCTCCTCGATGTGGCCGCAGAGGCCGGTCATATGAGCATAGACGCCGGAGGCCCGAAG
>CAZPPU010000035.1:12088-12523 GCA_964588515.1 uncultured Nitrospirota bacterium | reverse complement strand
CGTATGCAGGGGGGCCGTGCCTTGCACCCTGATAGTCTATAAGCCTCGGCGCGCCGTCTTTTGTCATGATGTTTTGGGACTGAAAGTCCCTGTGGATTACGGTCTTCGGAAGGGCGTCCACCTTGAGCGCAAGCCTATGGAAGGCGTCAGTGAGGGCATCGGTAATGCCTCCCACACCGGCAAGATGCCGGGGGTCGCCGACCCCTACGAACCTTTCGATGAAGTATGAAGTCTCCCACCGGAGATGGTCGTAATCGAAGACCCTTTCTTTTATCTGCGGGCATTCGTCCATGTGGGCGGTGACTTCGGTGTGGAGCACGACCGCCATATCGATAACTCTTTTATACATGGCCTCGACCTCCCCGTGAGGCCGCTTGCACTTGAGCCCGCTATACAGAGAGATATCGCCCAAGTCCTCGAACCCGGCTTTCATAT
>CAZPPU010000035.1:2777-12078 GCA_964588515.1 uncultured Nitrospirota bacterium | reverse complement strand
GCTCTTCCGATCATTCGGGGTCTTCCCACAGGAGTTCCGGCACGGGCAGACCGCGCCGCCGGAAAAACTTCGTGTATTCAAGCAGGCGGTGGAAATCCGGGTCGTGAGGGGGCGCCTCTAAAAGCGCAAATGTGGCAGGGGGCACTGCCCCCTTTTCCGCCCTGTAATACTTCCTGTCCGAGCCGCCCGAGCCGATTAAATAAGGCATCTTCGGTTCGGGAATCCGGAGGACGAAGTCCGGGCCGATGATGGAGTTTTCATATGCGCCTGCATCGAGGCTCGTGCCCGGAAGGACGATACAGTTTCTAAGGGCCGTGCCGCTATCCAATTTGCAATCTTCTTCGACTACTACAAACCCTGCCATCTCCGGGCATCCTTTCAAAGAAGGGTGGAAGTAAACCGTCTCCCCGTCCGTCCTTAGCGCACGGACTACGGTCTCCGCATAAGACTCAGGCGTCCCGATGTCCGCCCAGTAAGAGCCGGATACATCGTATGTGCCGACCCTCTTGCCTGCTTTTATAGCCGATAGCCATGCATCAACCACCGAGGATGGCCCGGGAGGAAGAAATTTTAAAAACTCCGGACTGTATACGGCTATCCCTGTAAAGGCGTGGCAGGACGTGCCTGCCGAGGGGGCCCCCTGCCCCAATATCGAGGGGGCCCGTAGCCCCCCCGATGCTTTTTTGACATCGCATAGCAGGCCGTTTGCATCCACAACGAGGCTGTTGAACTTAGTGTAGTCATGGACCGCAAGGGTTGCCGTATTGCCTGACGAAAGATGGGCCTCGATGAGTTTTCCGAGGTCTATTTCAGAGAACACATCCCCGTTATGGACGATGAAAGGCCCGCCGGAGAGAAACCGCTCTGCATTTTTCAGGGCGCCCCCTGTGCCCAATATCGTGGGGGGCACTGCCCCCTCCCGGAAAACCCGAACCTTGTCCCTGAATTCGGAGCCCCTGAGCCATCTCTCTATGGCCTCTGATAGATGATGGGTATTTATTGCGATGCCCCCTCCGATAAAAGTAAGGCGAGTCAGTTTTTCGAGGACATGACCCAAGACAGGCCTTCCCATTATCGGGAGGAGGGGCTTGGGGATGCTCTCTGTAATGGGTCTCAGCCTTTCGCCGAATCCGGCGGATAGGATAAATGCGGAGAGGGGCGCTTCACCCATAAAGCAAAAAGCGTTTTCTTATTTTATTAAAGGCCCTGCACTCTTCGTCCCACCATGCCTCCATGTGCTTGAGGCTTTCGCCCCTGTCTATACCGGCCCTCAGCCTGTCCGTGCCGGCAAGGATATCAATCGGCATCTTCCGGGTCTCATACTCGTACGGGGGCTTTCTCCAGAGGGGTTTATGAGGGTAAATCTCGCGCACTGCCTTGAGCACTGCGACTCCTGTCTTGAACGGCTTGAAGCGTTCCCTGTCTATGACATGCAGTTGGGCCCCTCCGCATAGCCTTCCCTTGTGCTTCTGAAATGCCGGCTGAAAGTAAATGGGCCGGAACAAGACGCCCGGCAGTTTGAACTCAGAGAGCCGTTTTGCGAGCCTTTCGGGCACGATATGCGGCGCGCCGAATAACTCAAAGGGCCTCGTCGTGCCCCTGCCTTCGCTAAGGTGCGTACCCTCAAGAAGGCACATGCCCGGATAGACGACTGCCGTTTGAAGCGTCGGCATATTCGGCGAAGGCATGACCCACGGAAGGCCGGTCTCATCGAACCACATTTTCCGCATCCATCCTCTCATAGGGAGAATATGCAGGTCGAGCAAGGGATAAAAGGATTCCTTTAGATACAAGCCTATCTCTCCTATGGTCATCCCGTGCCTTGCGGGTAAAGGCCGCCTTCCTACAAACGATGCATAATCCGGGTCAAGCGCCGGGCCTTCCATCCTGTGCCCCCCGATAGGGTTTGGCCTGTCGAGGATGACGACCGCCTTGCCGGCCTCCATGCACGCTTCCATAGCCAAGTCCATCGTCCATATGAATGTGTAATACCGCGCCCCGACATCCTGAAGGTCTACGACGAGGGCGTCAATGCCCCTGAGCATGGTTTTCCCGGGCTTTCTTGTGCGGCCATAGAGGCTGAATACCGGAAGGCCCGTGGCCCGGTCCTTAAACCCCTCCCACTCCAACATGTTGTCCTGCGTTTCGCCTCTGATTCCGTGCTGGGGGCCGAAGAGGGCCGTCAGGGCGCACTGCCTCGTTGCCTTGAAATCGTCTACCGCATGTCTCAGTCCCTTGGTGACAGAGGCCGGATGCACGAGGAGTCCGACCCGGGCGCCTCTGAGTTTCCGGGGCCAGAGTCTCCCGATGCGTTCAAGCCCGACTATAATAGGCATGGCATGCGTCTAAGAGGTTTTGGCCTTGCCCGGCGCGGCCTTCTCGAACATCCCCTTTACGATGAGCAGGAATGCAGAAAGCACTACCGGTATCATCTCGCCCCAGATGCGAAGCTCGTGTATGTTGGCCGAAAGAAATGTCATGGAGACGGCAAAGAGCACGACGACGAGCAACGACCTTCTCACAAAGTCTTCCCGTATCCGGCGGAAAAAGAAAAGGACGGGAATCCAGAGATATCCCATGGTGCGGAAGAAATAAGTATATGCCTCGATTGGGTTTTCCTTGAAAAAGAACCATGAATTGCCTACCCATGAAATTTTGATGAATTTGATGTTCGGGTCTTCAACAGGGTTATCGGCATACAGATAGTATAGAAAAGATTCGATGGCGACCCAGATTGTTAGTTGGGCGAGGCAGTGGGCCGCTATGGTCTTAAGCCGGTCCTTGCCGAGGGCCGTGAAAACATATGTCAGAGTAAGAAGAGCGCTCGTCTCCCTGTTGAATGTAGCCAGAGCAAACACCATGTAATAAACGGGCCAGTTCTTTTTATAGATGAATATCAGGCCGAGGGTGAAGAAAAGCATGGCGGGGATATCGGCGGGGTAAAAGAGGGACTGAAAGTAAAAATAGTTGAACAGGTAGTTGAACGGAAGGACATAAAAGAGCGAGAAACTCAACAGGGTGCATGCGGCCCTGTCTTCGATGAACAAAGAAATATAATAACGGAAGGCTATGATTAAAAGAAGGACGGACAGGAATTCCACTCCCTTTGCGAGCTTGAGGAAATCCCTGTAATCCTCCGCCTCCTCCGGAGGGAGATACATATCTATGGCACTGGGGGTAGGCCTCTGGCGTGTGGCTGTCCGCTCGGGCGGGGAGTCAAACCCGTAAAACCAGAGCCATTTCTTTTGCGTCAAGGGCGTCTCGTCGGTGCGTTCATAAAGGAAACGGATAACCCATGGGACAAGGCTCCTCGCTTGAAAATGCTTTTCGGCAACACCAGCCGCAAGGGCGGCTGTGGTAGCCGGCGGGTGTTGGCGGTTCATCGTAAACCTCATCTCTATAAAGCCGTAAGAAAGTATGACTGCCACGATGAAGAAGAGCGTAAAATGTATTACCTTGTTCCGGTCTTTCAAGCATGGCCTCCTTTTGGTTCCGGTTGCGCCAAATTTTAACATAAGCCCTCTTTTAAAGACAAACGCATTTTAAAATCTGCTAAAATATTCGGAAAGGAGGCGGATATGGCGATATTTTTAACCTTGGTCTTTCTTCTTTTTTCTTCGAGCGCTATCGAGGCGGCGACCGTCTACCTTAAAAACGGCTCTGTCATAAGGGATGTGACGGAATACGAGAAGGTAGACGGAAAGGTCAGGATGAAGGTCTATGGCGGCATACTCGAACTCCCCCAAGAGGATGTGGAAAAGGTAGAAGAAGGGGAAACCCTGCCGTCGGAAAGGCTTGAGCCCGGAAGGCGCGACGGCGAAAAGGTCGCCCCGAAACCGTACACCCCTGTGGAGACATATCTTCCGCCCGAAGAACCCAAGCCCGACCCGAGGCTTCTCGATATTGAAACGAGGCTTAAGCAGATAGGAAAAGAGACCGAGGAGCTTGCCAAGCTCAAAAAGGACTACGACCAGATAAGGCTCAGGATAGAGGTCCTCTTTGAGAAAGGGATAAAGAGGGCGCGCGCCGCAGGCAAGAACGACTTTCAATGGCTCAACTTCCTAGATTCCACCGAGAGGTTCTGGGTGCAGACCAATACGATGAAGAAAAAAGAAATGGAAAAGGAAGTAGAAGCCGCAGACGCCCGGCTCGGCGAGCTAATGAGGGAAAAAGAGGCCCTCCTTAAAGAAAAAGCCGAAATCGAGGTGAGGCAAAGACCATAGCAGGGAACAAGTGCGCCTTATATGTCCTCGAAGTGAGAGAGCCTCTTGAATTCCCTGTAACGGGCCTCTATCTCTTTGAACTCAAGGCTCCTTATGCGGTTGAGGCTGAAGTCCTCCACATCGAAGGATGCCATCACACTGCCCATCACTATGGCCTTGCGCATCCCGGGCTCGCTAAAGTCCCTTATGTTTGAAAGATAGCCCATGAACCCGCCGGCAAATGTATCGCCTGCGCCCGTGGGGTCGAAAACGGCCTCGAGGGGGTAGGCCGGCGCCGAAAACACGCTCTTTCCGTTGAACATCAAAACGCCGTGCTCCCCCCGCTTTACGATGACCGTCCTTGGCCCGTGCGATTCTATCAGTCTTGCGGCCTTGACGAGGTTCGGCTCTCCGGTGAGCTGTCTTGCCTCGGAGTCGTTTATTATGAGGATGTCGACCGACCTGAGGGTCTCAAGCAGGGAGTCCTTCTTGCTTTCTATCCAGAAGTTCATCGTATCTGCGGCCACGACCTTGGGGCTTTTGACCTGCTTAAGGACATCCCGCTGGAGGTCCGGGTCTATGTTCGCCAAAAATACGACCTCCGCATCTTTGTATTCGTCCGGTAGCAGGGGCCTGAAATGCTGAAACACATTAAGCTCCGTCCTTAGCGTATGGGCCTCGTTAAGGTCGTAGCCGTATTTGCCCTGCCACCTGAAGGTCTTCCCCTCGGCCCTCTCAAGCCCCCTCGTGTCTATCCCGCGCATCTTGAGGAAATTCAGATGCTTCTCCGGGAAGTCCTCGCCCACGACCGCAACGAGGCTTACATCCGTGAAATAGCTTGCCGAGGTGGAAAAATAAGTGGCCGAGCCGCCCAAGACCTCCTCGGCCTGCCCGAAGGGGGTCTCGACCGAATCGAACGCTACCGAGCCTACGACAAGAAGTCCCATCCGATTATTATACCACCTCAGATAAGGGGGAGGGGAGGCGGGTAATGATTGATGGTATAATCAACCCTATGGCAATCCTGATGAAAGGCAGTCCCGTGGCCTCCCTGATTTACAAAGAGCTCGGGCCGGAGGTCGAGTCCCTGAAGGGCAGGGGCATAGCCGTGGGCCTTGCGATGGTTATTGTGGGAGACCGCGCTTCTTCGAGGCAGTACCTTGAAAACACAAGGAACCTCTGCCGGAAGTTGGGGATTCGGGACTACCCGTATCATCTCCCGGAAGGCACATCCCTCAACGAACTCCTGCATCTGATAAAGAAGCTCAATGAAGACATGACCGTAAGCGGGATATTGGCGCTACTTCCGCTTCCGGCACACATAGACCAGAGGGTCGTCCTTAATGCAATCACACCGGAGAAGGATGTGGACGGCCTCGGAGCCATGTCTATAGGAAGGCTTGCCGCCGAGGAATCCACATGCCAGCTTTGGGAGGCCGCACCCCCCTATATCGCGGGAGGCCGTGCCTGTCGTGGGGGCTCGCAGCCCCTCGCGGGAGGCCGTGCCTCCACCTTCCTTCCGTGTACGCCCTACGGCGTTATAAGGCTCATCGAGCACTACGGCATCGAGCTTAAGGGCAAGGATGTGGTCGTTGTCGGGAAAAGTCTTACGGTTGGGAAGTCTCTTGCGCTCATGGCCCTTGCAAAAGAGGCCACCGTCACGGTCTGCCACAGGGAGACAAGAAACCTCGGAGAAAAGACATTGCAGGCGGATATCCTCTGCGTGGCCGCAGGAAGGCCCGGGCTCATAACCGCGGATATGGTCAAAGAGGGTGTGGTCGTTGTAGATATAGGGATAACCGAACTGTCTGATGGAAGCTTCCTCGGGGATGTGGATTTCAAGAGCGTCTCTATCAAGTCCTCTCATATAACGCCTGTGCCCGGCGGGGTAGGGCCGGTTACAATCGCCATACTGCTGAAAAACACTGTCCTCTCGACAAAGAGGATGTTCGGGGCGCTGTAACGGTAAATGACAATATACAATTAACTTAAATGACCATTGAAGAAAAGCTTCGCCGGAACCCCCTTATTAAGAGAGTCTTTACGCTTGCCGGCCCGGATGAAATATTTCTTGTCGGCGGGTTTTTGAGAGACTTCCATATCAAAGGGCGAAGACCCCAAAGACCTTACGACCTCGACTTCGTCATGAAAGGAGATGTAAAGGCCTTAGCCAAGACCGTTTCTTCCGGGCTCGGCGGAACCCTCGTTGAGCTTAAGGCCGGGATGCTCAGAGTCGTCCTTGAAGACGGCACAACAGTCGATTTCTCTCAAATAACCGATATAAGCGATGACCTTCTGCGAAGGGACTTTACCATGAATGCCATGGCATGGTCCCCTGAAACCGGCCTCATAGACCCCAATTGCGGGCTTAAGGATATTAAAAAGGGGCTGGTTCGTGGACTATTAAAGCAAAACTTTAAGGATGACCCTCTAAGGCTTTTAAGAGCTTATAGATTTTCAGCAGAGTTGGGCTTTAAGATTGCACCCGGAACGAGGCAGATAGTTAGAGAGATGTCCAACCTTATCCGGCAGTCCGCAAGTGAAAGGATTACTTTAGAGTTTTTGAAACTCCTCTCTTCAAAAACCCCTTTAAAGGCCCTTAGATCGGCACTTAACGACGGTTTGCTTGTTAGAATTTTACCTTTATCTTTCAATGACTTAAGGGCAAATATTAATTTAATTTCAAGGCTTGAGCGAAACTTAAAGGAAGTTTCTAAGGTTTCATGGGCGAAGGGGCAGATGAGGCCCCGGTTCCCGCAGGGTCTTACATATTTAGGACTTTTGAGGCTTGAAGGCCTGCTTTTGAGCACTAAAGGGACTAAGCGGGGTCTTTTAAGGCTCGCCGTTTCGACAAATAAGCGGATTGAAACCGTTAACCGCCTGTTTGACGAATTCGGGGGGCCACGGCCCCCCTTGGCGCTGAAAGCAGATGACCCATTATGGGATGTTTTTGAAAAGGCCGGAGACTCCTTACTTGACCTTCTAATACTGACGGGCAAGCCAGCGGCCTTTTACGCGCAAGCGGGGAGGTTCCTTAGGATTAAAAGGAGGGGGCAGTTAAGCTCTGAGGAAGTCATGGCCCATAGCGGCCTTGGCCCGGGCCCGGAGTTAGGAAGGCTTATCAGTCTCCTTAAGAGGCAGGAGTTCGAGAAGACCATCAGAACCAGAAAACAAGCGCTGGAATACATCATTGGTATAACTTAACATAATATATCTTATCGGACATAGGCTTTGAACACGGGTTGTCAGCAAGTTGTTATTAAGCCCTGCCGAACCGACTACCGCCCCATTGAGAACGCTGGATTCCCCTTAAGCTGAGCAAGTTTTGAGCAGGATGATATGGCTTTAAATTCAATAAGTTAGGAGTAACATATTGGAACCCCGAAGAGCGCAGATTCGGCCTCACCCGCAATCCTTACAGGGACTATGTTTCCCCTAAGGCGGTCGCATCCACTGACCCGGACTTTCAAGTAATTACCGGCAGTCCCGGAGACTGAACCATCGCTGAGCGCCTCTTCTATAAGAACCTCAAGGGTTTGCCCGAGGAACCTCTGCTGATATGTCTGCCTTTTCCTTGCTGAAAGCCCTCTCAGGGCAGAGGCCCTTTGCCTCTTTTCCTCAGATGTCGGCTCTCCGGACATCCCGGGTGCCCTCGTGCCATTCCTCCGGGAATAAGGAAAAACATGAATATAAGAGAAAGGGAGCGTTTCTATGAGCTTAAAGGTGGCTCTAAACTCCTTCTCGCCCTCCCCCGGAAATCCGGCTATGACATCCGTGCCTATAGAGATGTCCGGAAACCGGTCGGATATGTGTCTTATCCTTTCGGAATAATAGCCGGAGTCGTAGGGTCTTCCCATTGACCTGAGGATTCCGTCGTCGCCGCTTTGAAGCGGGATATGAAGATGACGGCAGAGCCTTGGGTCCTCAAAGAAGCTCAGGAGCCTTTCATCTATTTCCGAAACCTCGATAGAGCTCAGGCGGAGACGCTTGACCTCCGTCTGACCGAGCACGGCCTCTACAAGGCCGGAAAGCGTACATGCAGGACTCAGGTCATGGCCGTATGCGCCAAGGTGTATGCCTGTTAAGACCGCCTCTTTGAACCCTAAGCCCACGGCCTCTTTTACTTCCCCGACCGCTTCATCGAGCGGCCTGCTCCTTGAGCCTCCACGGGCAAGGGGGATTATGCAATAAGCGCACGAGGAGTCGCATCCGTCCTGAACCTTTATGAAGGCCCTTGTCCTTCCACCCGAATAACCCGATGCCGTGCCGGTATTTCCTGTCAGCTTATCGAAATAGCTGTATTTATCTTTGTTAGGGATAACCGCTATAACGCCCGGCATTGCACTTACGGAGTCCGGGTTAAGCTCGGAGTAACAGCCTGTAACAATGACCCTTGCCCCTGCCCTTTGCGCCCTTCTTATGAGTTGCCTTGATTGGTATTCGCTTTTTGCCGTAACCGCGCAGGTGTTGATTATCGAAAGGTCGGGGGACTCATGGAGTCCGACAACTTGAAAGCCACTGCCCTTTAATGTCCCTTCCATGCGGGCCGTCTCCGTCTGATTGACCTTACAGCCCAAGGTAAGAAGGGAGACCTTCACGCTTCCTCTACCAGATTTCATAGTCAAAGTTCTTATACCTTGAGATTAACTTAAAATCCGTCTTGTCGGAGGTAATCAATGTCGCACCATAATTCCGAGCGGTGAGCGCTATCAATATATCGAAATGCAGGTCTTTCAGTTTTTCGGGCTGAAACCCCATATCTTTATTGATCGCATATAGGATATTCCCCGATTCAAACCAGTTCTTCTCGGTAGGTGTGAATACGGGATGATTTTCCGCAAGCTCTTTGACAAAATCAGCCTCTTCTTTTCTGGTAGCGCCCCGCAAAAGTTCCGAAAGAACAACAGAGGAGTTTCTTACTACCGCATTCAATTTCCAGAAATTATTCCGGTATTTGCCGGTTCTCAGATGGTCGATGAGCACAGAGGTGTCAAAAACAACGATCTTAGGAGTCATGTGCCCGGAATTTCAATTTCCCGCCGTGCCTCAACATCAGGTCCTTGAAGAGATCGGAAGAGCCACGTCTAGGGAAAGAGTGT
>CAZPPU010000035.1:0-2767 GCA_964588515.1 uncultured Nitrospirota bacterium | reverse complement strand
ATCAGGTAGTTGAAGTTTTTCACGCCCACGGCTTCTCTCAATGCGACATGAACCGCCTCGCTTCTGCTTCTTACCCCGAGGGCTTTTACCGCCTCGTCAGCGAGCTTTGTATCGAGCCTTATGGATGTAAGCCGTATTGTCTTTTCCATTAAAACCTCCCTATATACATATATTAAATTTCATATATACAAATGTCAAGGGCAAAAGGATGCTATGGGTCTGCGTCAAATAACTGTGATAAGGCATGGTAAAGCTCGATTCTTGGGGCATTGAAAGTTACAGGTGATAATTTCCTCCAGAATCTTCCCCCTCAAGCGAGTGTCTCATCGCCCTTATTATTTTAACAGGCGCCAATGATCCTTCTTTAAGGGATTTTCTTTCTTTATTTCCGGCCTTGAAATTTACGACCTTATTCGTCCTTGTCCTTCCCGTGAGTTTATCCGGGTCGGTCTCGCTTTTGCCCTCGACCATGACCTCTACCGCTTCGCCTTCGAGCCTTTTATTTTTTCTCAGGGTTATCTCGTCCTGAAGAGCAAGAATCTCCTTTAGCCTCTCTGCCTTCACACCTTCGGGGAGTTTTCCGTCCATCCCTGCGGCCAGAGTCCCGGGCCTCGGCGAAAACTTGAATGCAAAGACCCCGTCAAACTCAAGATATTTCAGGGCCTTTAAGGTCTCTTCGTGGTCTTTATCGGTCTCCCCGGGGAAACCCGCGATGATGTCCGATGTGATGGCAATGCCGGGTATTTTCTCCCTTAACTTATCTACCTTCTTCTTGTAGTCTTTATATGTATATCTGCGGTTCATAAGCCCTAAGACCTTTGTCGAGCCCGACTGTAATGGCAGGTGTATATGTTCGCAGACCTTCGGGAGCTCCGCCATTGCGGATATAAGCTCATCGGAGAAGTCCTTCGGGTGGGATGTAACGAACCTGATTCTTTCAAGCCCGTTTAGAGCGTTTATCTTTTCGAGGAGTCCCGGGAAGTCCGGGTAAGAGTTCACATTCTGTCCGAGGAGGGTTACCTCTTTCCAGCCCTCCCCTGCAAGGCTTTTTATCTCCCCGAGGATGTTTCCCTCGGGCCTGTAACGCTCCCTGCCCCTTGTATAGGGCACGATACAGTAAGAGCAAAAATTGTTACACCCATACATTATGTTGACCCACGCCCTGCCCTTTTCCGCCCTTAGGGCGGGTAGCTCCATTTCCGCAAGGGCCGGGTTTTCGCCGACGGAGGGGGCACGGCCCCCTGCGATTTTGGGAGCACGGCCCCCTTCCTTTGCAATACCTCCGATTGCATGTATGTTCTCTGGCCCTATGACATAATCCACAGGGGGCGTCCTTTTAAATAACTCCGCTCCCATCTGCTGGGCTATGCACCCTGCCGCAACGACCCTCAACGAGGGCCTTTTCTTTTTCAGGGCCCTGAGCCTGCCCAGTTCGCTCAGGAACTTCTGCTCGGCCTTCTGCCTTATACTGCAGGTATTGAGGACGATAAGGTCGGCGTCCTTTTCCTCGCCCGCGGTAAAGCCGCCGGCCTCAAGAAGCCCGGCCATCTTCTCGGAGTCGTGGAGGTTCATCTGACAGCCCCATGTCCGGATGAAATACCTCTTCATAAAAATTATTATCCCAGATAGGGGAAATTTAAAGCAATATTTCTTATAATTAACGATGAAGTTGGATGCGCGTAAAAGGCACGCCATAGGCGCCGCCCTGCTCTTTATGCTCGATGTCCTGACATTGCTTGGAATATTTTACCTTTCGGTCTTTCTAAGGAGGGACATCGCGCCCCGGTTCATTTCCGGCCTTCCTCCGCTTGACTTGAGAATCGGGCTTTACTACTGGCTCTTCCCGCTCTGGCTCTTCATCATATCTTACGGCGGGGGGTATTCCAAGAGGTTCACATTCTGGGACGAGGCGAGGTTCCTTTCCCGCTCGACCGTGCTCGCCCTGATTGCGATATTCACGGTCCTTTTCATCGGGAGGTTCGGGGTCGCATTTTCGAGGTTATTGATACTTTCGATGGCCGGTCTGTCCCTCATTTTTTTCCCGCTCGTAAGGACGCGGGGAAAGATTCTCCTTTACAGGGCCGGACTCCTGAAAAGGAAGCTCCTCATCGTCGGCTCGGGCGAGAAGGCAAAGGCGGCGTATGCCTCGTTGATAAACGAGCCCAATATGGGCTACGAAGTTGCGGGCTTCGTGGACGACGACCATCGGGACGGGGCCGGCATAGAGGGCGTAAAGGTCCTCAGGCATATAGACAAGATACCGAGATATATAAAATGGGGCGAAGTCACCGACCTCCTTATAGCCAAGCCGGAGTTAGGCGGCGAGCAACTATCCGGGATTATAAATTCCCTCCAGCACAAGGTTGCAAGCATCTTCTATGTGCCCGAGCTTTCCGGCATTGCGGTGATGGGGACCGAGCTCAAGCATTTTTTCAAGGAGCAGACCCTCGTAATAGAGATAAAAAACAACCTCGAAAGGCCGCTTCCGAGGTTCACAAAGCGGGCCTTCGACTATTCCGCAGGCGTATTGCTTTTTGTCTTATTCCTCCTGCCGATGGTTTTCATCGCCCTTCTTATAAGGCTTACATCCAAGGGCCCGGCGATATTTGCGCAGGAAAGGATAGGGAAAAACGGCACACGCTTTTCATGCTATAAGTTCAACACCATGTGCCCCGATGCGGACGAAAGGCTGAGGGGAATGCTCGAAAAAGACCCCGCGATGAAGGCCGAATGGAAAACCTACCGGAAACTCAAGGACGCCCCGAGG